>SPBY01000630.1 GCA_004525825.1 Bacteroidia bacterium | reverse complement strand
TAATCATTCCATTGCTTCAGTGATCTCGAGAATCACACTGGTCCTTCGAAGACTGATCGCCGGATTGACGCCCACTTTCATTAGAAAATCGCCCGAATAGACCTTGTCCGCATTGATTCTCGACCGGGTCCCGGGGAAGAGGTTTATCTCCTTGATGTGGTATTTCTTCCGGGCATCCAAGCCATCAAGGCGGATAGGTTCCTCTGTGGCTGTCATCATATATCGATTGTTAACCAGGTAGTTAAACATAATTGCCCTGCTCTTATTTGCTTCCACAAACATGAGCGCCGAAAAATCATTTTCATGCGGATTTACCAGCCGGTACAGGTCGCCATGCCAGATTACCTCTTTAAATGAATGATAGTTACCCACCGCCTGTTTGCAGAATTCCATTTCTTCCGCGGTCAAATCGCCGGCCACAATATCAAATCCCAGCTTTCCCATGCTTGCTACATCCACCCTGAACTTCAAAGGTTGTTTTCCCCAGTTGGTTACATGGTTATCAGTCACAATGGCCGGAAAAAAATAGGAGTAGTCCCATTGCATGAAGATCCGTTCAATGGGCTCTGTATCGTCGCTGGGCCAGAACTCGGTGAAATATTTAAGTATTTCATAATCCCCGCGGCCACCGCCCCCCGAACAAAGCATCATGGGAACTGTAGGGTATTTTGCCCTGACCCGTTCCAGCACCTTGTACAATCCTCTGACATAGTCTATGTACAAATGCGATTGAGGGATATCATTCCTATCCAGATAAGCAGAATAGGCGTTGAATATGGGTGCATTGCAATCCCATTTAATAAAAGCCAGTTTGGGATTTTCTGTAAAGAGTTCATCTACTACTCCAAAAACAAAGTCCTGGACTTCAGGATTCGAAAGGTCAAGTACCAACTGGTTGCGAAAATACTTTTCAGGTCTATCGGGTTGCCGGACCACCCAGTCGATATGATTTTCATACAGTTCACTTTTTGGATTCACCATTTCGGGTTCAATCCAAATGCCAAACTTCACCCCTTCTTTCTCTGCTTCACTGACCAAATATCCTATTCCATTGGGAAGTTTCTTCACATTTTCCTGCCAGTCGCCCAGACCTGCCCGGTCATTGTTCCTGGGATACTTGTTTCCAAACCACCCATCATCCAAAAGAAACAGGTCAACACCCAGCTCTTTTGCATCTTTGAACAATGCAGCAATTTTTTGCTCATCAAAGCCAAAGTAGGTAGCCTCCCAGTTATTAAGCAGGGTGAGACGTTCGCCCTGTCCATCCAGCACCCGGTATTTTCTTGCCCAGGAATGCAAACCGCGACTGGCTTCCCCGGTTCCATGGTGAGATATGGCATAGATTAATGAAGGTGTCCTGAAGATTTCATTTTTTGGAAGCAGGTACTCAGAAGCATAGGGATTGATCCCCGCGATAAGACGCAGGTTATCATAAGAATCTACCTCAAAATCGAGCTTAAAATTGCCGCTCCATGCCAGTTGTCCGAGAATCACTGATCCCTGGTTCTCAGCTGCAGGTTGGTCAAAGGATAAGATAAAATGGGGGGCCTGTAAAAGCATGGCCCGCGTTCCAAGTTTTGAGTCCACCGAACGAATACCCCGGGAAAGTTTGGTTTCTGCAGGCTGCATCTCTTTGGCCCAGCTGTTGTGGAAAGTGATGAGGTAAAATTCTTTATTGGTGAAATATAGATTTGAAGATGCGAATTTCTTCAAGAGCACAGGTAAGGATTCCTCATGCTCTATTTCAGCCCACTGTTCAATCACATTCTCATGCTTCCAGGTCTTATAGTGTAAGCTTACCCTTAAGGGATAGAGCTCATCGCCCAGCACAATGCGGGTGATCGTGGTATTCTCATCCAGTACTTCCTGTGTATGACTAAGATATTTTAAGTCCAGAGATGCATTCCCGTCTCCATGAACGACCTGGATGGCCGGCTCAGAAATATTCCATGTTCCTGCTGGGGTATAAGCAGCATTGTAAATCCCGGCATTGGAATCAAAGTACTGATATCCTTCGGAGACCAATGCATACTCAATGGGATCACGGAGGGTTTTCCCAAAATAGACGGTTCTCAAGCGCATGTCGCGATCTGTCTCCAGCAGTAGGGTGCTGTTTTCCGTCGCAATGGGTATGGTCACCTGTTGTGCAAACAGGACCGGGAACAAAATCAGGAGACCAAGGGTGATTAACTCTTTTTTCATAACTGTAATTTTAAACGACGTTCCTTTTTTTAAAAGTACAGACATTATCTTTACCAGACACTAGCCTAAAAGAAAAATCCCAGCTTATGAAAAAACACTTACTGCTTGCTTCCATTACAGTATTATGTTCCATCATGGGCGCACAGGATATTCCTGCAGATCAGTGAACCTACATTCAGATCGATTCCACACGGGAAATGATCCATCCCATGGGGGGACCCGACTGGCTCAGGTCTTTCGGAATCGATGCTGTGGATATCAACTG
>SPBY01000405.1 GCA_004525825.1 Bacteroidia bacterium | reverse complement strand
TGCAGGTTGAGTGGACCTGGCCTTCTGAGAAGAGGTTTCTCTTACCTGGGTTCTTGTTGTTTCCGCCCGTTCCTTTTCCTGTGTCGACGGACGTCGTGCTGTTTGTGCCTGGATGGATGCTGTTGCAAAAACCAGGGCAATCAGCATTGCGGTAGTGTATAGCTTGGTTTTCATGATTTCCCGGTATTTATTGTTTTACATCTTTGCTTATTGAAGTTCAAATTCAATGCCAAAAAAGGTAAGTGTACAATTTACGCCAGGAAAGATTTATAGGTAATAATTTGAATTACAGCAAATTATATTTAAAAAAGAAAATCCCGGCTCTTTGATGAACCGGGATCCTCCATTACAGATTTAGTCTTAGGGTTAGTGACTATTTTGTTGTAGTCTATAACAATACTGTGGGAGCAAATATAGATGATAAATTTTAAATACCAAATACTTTAAATATCCTTTTCAATGAACAGGGAATCCAGCGAATGCCTGGTATTCTTCATTTCTCTCCGGATCTCATCCAAGTCAATTTCCCGGATAGATTCTTCAATCTCCCGTTTCATCTCTTCCAGGTCTATCTGCATCTCAGAAAAGCTATGCTTCAGCTCCTGCTTCATCTCATCCCAGTCAATCTCCTTCATCTCCCTCCTGGCTTCTTCCAGGTTTTCTCTGATCGACTCAATGTCAAAATCCATATCAAAGTCGGTATCAATCTCCTCCATAACTTCTATTCGGGCGGCTTCCATGTCTTCTTTGATCTGATCCCAGTCAATCTCCTCCATAACTTCTAGTCGGGCAGCTTCCATGTCTTCTTTGATCTGATCCCAATCCAATTCCTTAGCTTCTTCGATCGGCTCATGTTTTTTTGGATCGCGTATGGTATCCTGAACTGGAGATCTAATGATCAACGGAACCGGAACGGCTGATAGAGCCGATATCTCTTGGATTCTGTCAGTCTGTTTTGTGATAGAAAAGCCTGAACTAAAACCAGTTATTATCGCTACTACCATGATGGCTCCCACAAACAAAAGGAGGGACGTCACCCTTTCTTGCTTATTCTTTTTCATATTGCTTCGGTTTATTATTCTTTTAATCCGGGTAAAAAAATGGTGCCTGCTGCTTCCTCCCGCTCCCGGTACCAGGCGGATGTAATGTTGTTGTTCAGCCAGCCGAACAAGTGCTTTAGCATAATCGACAGGGTCTTTGCCGGTCTGTACCACAGCGTCATCACAGGAATGCTCCCTCTCTCTTCGAATTCTTTCAGAGATATACCAAACAGCTGGATTATAAAAGAGTACCCCTTCCATAAAAAGTTGCATGATATTTACCAGGTAATCCAGTCTTTTCAAGTGATACAACTCATGTATCAGGATGCTTTCTACTTGACTAACAGAGAGATGTGTGAACATACCCACTGGGACAATCACGGCTGGTTTCAGGATACCTATCAGGAGTGGCCCGGCGACCTGACCCGACTGCAGGAAGCCTACTTCTCTTTTGATACCCAGTGATTCTGAAATTCTTTTCAATCTCTCCTGCCAATCACCAAGGACCACTTCTCCGCTGTTCCGTAAACTCCTGATGTATCGATAGGAGTATGCAGAGCGTAACACCATAACTACCATACCCGCAAAATATAAGTAGCCGCACAGGGTAAACAGCAGATTAGGATCCCAGCGTGATTCTGCTGGGTCATTCATCACCAGGATTTGCGGAACCATTCGTAGGGATTCAAACATTCTGTGATCGCTTCCTGCCAGGCTTCCAGTTACGTAGAGCAGCATGAAGGTGGCAAATACCGCAGCGGCCATCAAAGCCATGGATGCCACAGAAACCAGATAGCGTTGATTGGAGAGTCGTCCCGGAATGGCGAGTAAAACCATCCTGAGCATGGCCAGGATCAACAGCCCGATCCAGACACTGTGAAAAATTGTCTTTCCAAGTGCTACGATCAGGTTTCCGGAGGTCTCAAATAGAGTCATCTTACTTCTCCTCCAGTTTTTTAATCAGTGATTTAATCTCGGAAATCTCCTCCGGGGAAGCATCTTGGTTACCAAGTGCCTGTAGTACCAGATTGGACCTGTTTCCTTTGAAAACAGTTTTAAGAATGTGCTCCAGCATGGTAAATTGCACCTCTTCAGACTGAAGGAGAGGGGAGTATACATGCGAACGTTCACCTGTATCTCTTGACAGGAGCCCTTTTTCAGTCATGATTTGCATCATTTTCAAAGAGGTGGTATACCCTACTTTTCGTTCTTTATTGAGTTTGTCATTCAATTCACGAACGGTCATAGCGCCGAATTCCCAGAGGATCTGCAGGATTTCAAGTTCGGAATCTGTGGGTTTACTTATCATATACGAAGAGTTTCGTAGCAAATATATACGAAGCCTTTCGTATTTGCAAATAGAAGGGAAAAAAATGCACCTGTTTAATATTTCTTAACATTTATCCCAGGGGTAGACCTGAAGATAAGAGCCTGATATGTGTACAACTCTGCTGTTTTCCAACCTTCCCAACCAATTCCGGCCTTGTACCTGGAACAATTGCCAAGAAGTTCTTCTGCATTCCAGTTCTGAGCAACAGCCACCTGTGGGAGAAAAGTTCCCCGGTTCAATCCCCGGGTCATATAAATGCCGTGTTTGCCTATGATGATTTCTGAGATATCATAAATGCGTGTGCGTGGCGTCAGCACACTGATTTCGATGGCAAGTCTATCCAGCTCTTCCAGGAGAATGGGGCTAAACCTCGTGTCGGTGGTCGCCGCAGAGACAGCCATTTTTTTTACATTCCTATAAACGGGTTCTTCCTCAGAGAATGTTCCAATACATCCCCTGAGTTCATCGTTCACATAAAGTGAGACAAAAGCACCACACCGTGTTTGTAAGGCTTTTTTTTCCGTTGCCCGCTGGGAAGATTTAGGTAAATGAGGATCGAGGCTTTCCTCAATCGCTTCCCTTGCCAGGCAGAGCAAATCTTCCCTCTCTGATTTTCCCAGTATCATTTATAGGCCATTAGGGAAATATAGTCAACCACATCCCGTGAAGACACCACCTCCCCGGAATGCCCCCGGGCCAGTATCTCAATTTTGTATTTTTTTTCCCTGGATCGGGCATACTCCATCAGTGACATGATCGGACCATAACCGCATACTGAAATGCGATGTTTGATCACAGCCTGTTCAACTCCGGAAGTATTCCTCTCCAGAATGCAGTCCAACACTTCCTGATCAAGTGCGGCCCCTATCTCAGCCGGAAGGAAGTGTGAAAAATCGCAGGAAGCAATTAGCATGATCTTTCTGCCTGTTTTTGCCACTGCTTTGTTGATGCTCTCAGCCACCAATGATGCGCTTTTAAATCCCTGGTCCATCATGGATAACGGGACAATTGAAAAAGCATGGTCGGCAAGAAAGTACTGGATAAAGGGTAGAATTACCTCTGCCGAATGCTCGCGGGCATGTGCCTTGCTGTCGAAGGGAAGTTTCATGGCCTCTGCCAGTTCACGATCAACCGGTACTTCCCCAATGGCGTTGGACCATATTAGTGCTTCATCAATGGCCAGGGGCTTTCCAAAACCGGAATGGTTGGGATGCACAATAACAAAGGTGTCAGGAAAGATCCTGTGCCTTCGGAGCAGTTGAAAAAAAGGGATGGTCTGGTACCCGGAATATATATGTCCGGCATGCGGCAGTACCGCTCCATATACCTTGTCAGGTGATATGTCCGGTTCAGAATATCTTCCAGATTGTTCAATCTCCATGATCTGATCAAAAATCCTGCTTTTCGTGGAAGGATAGAACCTTCCCTCAACTACTGCCTTCCTTGTGCTCATGTGGTAGTTTTTTTAGAATCCCTTGAAATTTCATATTGCATTGCC
>SPBY01000448.1 GCA_004525825.1 Bacteroidia bacterium | reverse complement strand
GGCCTGAAGAACCACTCTCTTGCGGAGGTTATTCATTACCAGGGTCTGCTGGGTCTCTGCCAGTCCGATTTCCAGAGGCAACCCTGCATGTTTGATGGAGGAGGTGGGACTGGCCCCGGTACCGCCCTCTGCACCACTGATAGTAATCAGGTCGGCCGAGGCCTTGGCCACTCCTGCAGCAATGGTGCCTACTCCTGTTTCAGAAACCAGTTTGACCGAGATCCTGGCTTCCGGATTGACATTCTTCAAATCGAAAATCAGCTGTGCCAGGTCCTCAATGGAATAGATGTCGTGATGAGGGGGAGGAGAGATCAGGGTAATTCCGGGGATGGAATACCTGGTCTTGGCAATGATCTTGTCTACCTTATGTCCCGGCAGCTGTCCACCTTCACCCGGCTTGGCACCCTGAGCCACCTTAATCTGGATCTCATCGGCATTGACCAGGTACTCGGTGGTGACTCCAAACCTTCCGCTGGCCACCTGTTTGATGGCACTGCGCCTGCTGTCGCCATTTTCCATGGGCTTGAAGCGTTCCGGGTCCTCGCCCCCCTCCCCGGTGTTGCTTCTGCCGCCTATGCGGTTCATGGCAATGGCCAGGGCTTCATGGGCCTCTCTGCTGATGGAGCCATAAGACATGGCTCCGGTAACAAACCTTTTAAAAATCGCCTCTACGGGTTCCACTTCCTCAATGGGGATGGGATTCCTTTTATAGTCAAGCAGCCCTCTCAGAAAGCCCGGCTTGGTGGTTTCACAATCCACCACGGCTGCATACTCCTTGTATTTTGCATAATCGTTGTTGCGGGTACTCCACTGCAGCAGCCCCACCGAATCGGGATTCCACGCATGGTGCTCTCCGTATTTCCGGTAGGAGTAAACCCCCTCGGTCAGGATCACGGAGTGCACATCTTCTGTATAGGCTTTCCGGTGCGGGATCAGCACCTCTTCGGAAATCTCTTCCATTCCAATGCCCCCAATGCGTGAGACGGTTCCTTCAAAATATTTATCAATCACATCATTATGAATCCCGATGGCCTCAAAAATCTGGGCAGCCCGTTAGGAGCGTAAGGTGCTAATGCCCATTTTTGACAGGATCTTAAGCAGGCCCTTGTTTACCGCATCAATGTAGTTTTCCTGTGCCTTGTCAAAATCCTGCTGAATGACCCTCTTTTCAACCAGTTGCTCAATGATGGCAAAGCTCATGTAGGGATTGATAATGCTGGCACCATAGCCAAACAAAAGAGCAAAATGCATGACCTCACGTGGTTCGGCCGATTCCACCACAATGTCGATCTGCATTCTTTTGCGTTTGTTGATCAAGTGGTGGTGGACCGCAGAAACAGCCATGAGAGAGGGAATAGGCGCCTTCTCTTCTGTGATATCCCTGTCGGTGAGGATGATGTAGTTGTTGTTTTCATCCACCGCCGCTTCTGCCTGCCTGCAAATATCATCCACTGCCTCCCGGAGTCCGGCTGCACCCTTACTGGCCTCAAAATGCATCGGAATCACCCGGTTGGAAAAGCCTTTGTATCTCAGGTTCTTCACCACCTGGAAATAGGTGTTGTTTATGACCGGACTTTTAAACATAACCATTTTCACATGGTCGGGCGATTCGGAAAGGACATTGGTTTGCAGCGAGCCAAGGTAACTGGTGAGAGTCATCACCATCTCCTCGCGGATTGGGTCGATGGCAGGATTAGTCACCTGAGCAAAAAGCTGTTTGAAATAGTAGAAGAGCCTGTAAGGTTTCGTGCTAAGCACCGTGGGGGGTACATCATTCCCCATGGAGCTGATGGGCTCCTTGGCCGTTTCCGCCATGGGTTTGATGATGGTTTCAATGTCCTCACGACTGTAATTGAAGGAGGTGAGATAACGCATGTATTCCTTTCCCAGTCCTGGTTCAATAATATTGCCAGCCTCGATCTGTTCCAGGCTGACCATGTTTTTTCGGATCCAGTCGGTATAGGGGTGAGCCAGGGCCAGTTGCTCTTTTAATTCTTCATCTCTGTAGATCTTGCCCTTCTTCACGTCCACCAGGATAATTTTGCCCGGTTTCAGTCTTCCTTTTTCCCGGATCTCTCCTGGCTCAAAGGTTTGTACCCCCACTTCGGACCCCATCACCATCAAATCATCCTTGGTGATGACATACCTGGAGGGGCGAAGTCCGTTTCGGTCCAGCATGCCCCCAATGTAGCGTCCGTCGCTGAAGATAAGTGAAGCCGGACCGTCCCAGGGTTCCAAAAAGGTGGAGTGGTACTGGTAAAATGCTTTCAGTTCGGGCGAAATGGGATTCTTTTCGTTCCACGATTCGGGGATCAGGACCGACATGGCATAGGGTAGCGATTTTCCACTCATCACCAGAAATTCCAGTACATTGTCCAGGGAGGCCGAATCGCTCTTATTGGGTTCGATCACCGGGTAGATCTTCTCCAGGTCGCCCAGAACTTCCGATTTAAGGATCGACTCCCGGGCCTGCATCCAGAAGCGGTTGCCCTTCACTGTATTGATTTCCCCGTTGTGGGCCAGCATGCGGAAGGGTTGAGCCAGGTCCCAGCTGGGAAAAGTATTGGTGCTGAATCTTGAATGGACCAGGGCAATGGCACTTTCCAGCCTGCTGTCCTTTAGATCCAGGAAATACTCCCCCAGCTGTTCGGAGGTAAACATGCCTTTGTAGATCAGTATCCGGGTGGATAGGCTGGGAAGGTAAAAGAAACTCTTTTGCTTGATGTTCGTGGAAGCCACATATTTCTCGGCCCGTTTCCTGATGATATATAACTTCCGCTCCAGCTCCTCCTGCGGCAGGTCGGCTCCCAGAAGAATCTGATTGATGCGGGGCTCCGCGCTTCGGGCAATGTCACCAATGCAGCTGTTGTCTCTGGGAACTTCTCTGAATCCTATCAGATTCACCCCTTCCTTATTCACAATCTGAACCAGGATATCCTCACATTTTTTTGCGTCTTCCTCGTCCTGAGGCAGAAACACCAGGCCGGTTCCAAATTGTCCTTCATGGGGAATGTTGTAACCCTGCATCAGGTAAAAGTCCCTGGGCAACTGGATCATCACCCCGGCACCATCACCGGTTTTGCTGTCAGATCCTTCTGCTCCTCGGTGGGTCATGTTCACCAGGGTCTCCAATCCGCGCCGAATGATGTCGTGGGATTTTTTACCCTTCAGGTGCGCTACAAACCCGATTCCGCAATTGTCGTGTTCAAATGCGTCTCTATATAATCCCGCCCGGACAGGTCTCTCTTTTTCCATAACATCAACTGCTTTGTGGGTCTATTCAAAAAAAGCCGCTCTCATTCAGGTTTGAGAACGGCCTTCTTCTATGTATTCATACCATTCTCATCCGGACCAGCCAATCCTCTCTGACACATGCTTTTTTATGGGATTCGAATGGGTTTTCATTTCCTTGAATTAAAATGCAAATATAATCCATTATAATACCGAATCAAAACAATTTCATCGTCAGAAACTACATTTCCATCATAAAAAAGG
>SPBY01000315.1 GCA_004525825.1 Bacteroidia bacterium | reverse complement strand
CTGGTATTCCTTCATGGTGAATTTTTCCGGCAGTAAGGAGATACCGATGGGGAGGTAATTGATCTGGTTTCGGATCTGTTCCAGCGCCTTATCCACAATCTTGTTGTGGTCATAGATAAGGTCCGGTAGAGATTTCAGAGCAATCCAGGTACAGGATTCACTCAAAAAGTCAGGGGCAGGTTTGCTGTTGCGCATATCTACCAGTGAAAGATACCCAGAGCTAATAAATCGTTGTTCCATCCATGGAAGAAACTCTTTGAAATGCTCAATCAGGGGAGAGGATGGATCAATCAAAGGCTTGATTTCTGTTCGGTTAAGGTCCCCAAAGGTATGGAACTGTTTTAGATAGGGCAGCCTGATTCCGGTGCGGTCCTCCAGGATCCTGGAGGCTGCACGGTCCATGTTTTCTTCTTTATGAACATAACCTCCGGGCAAGGTCCATGGGCCATTCTCTTTCATTTTCAGAAGAAGGATGTTTAGTTCACTTAGGTTAAAACCTATCACCACGCAATCAATGGAAATTCCAGGCAAATAGGAAGAGGGTGATCCCAGGTGCTTTTCTGATTTAATATTTTTTTCCACATACCAAATATATCAAATTAATGTGTAAGTTGCACACAATAGATAAATAATATATCCTTGAATCACAAAAATAAATCATATCCAATGAAAAAAGCACTTAAGATTATTGGGATCATTTTAGGATCTAGTATAGCACTTATTGTCGTCGTCTTATTGGTTTTCTCAGGGATGAAAGGGAAAGCAGCCAAAGACTTATACGCTCAGCTGGGCAAGCTTCCCTTCGAGCTTCCTTCCAGCAAAGAAGCTTTGGAGAAGCAGATGGAAGATCTTCCTTATGATTCGGAGAATCCGCTTTTCCCCTTTGGCTATGACCTCATTTATTAAAAAGAACTAGTCAATTTTTTTCAACTGCATCAGTTCCTCGCCTTGTTCGTTGAACAGGTGCAGTTGATTTTTCCTGATCTCCCAGGATCTTACCTCGGACAGGCTTCGGTTGAACAGGTCGGGAATCTCCATGTCCGGGCACATCATTTGAGTGCCTGCCGCCACCCCAAAACGGATGTTTTTTTCGTCCAGTTCGATGAGGCCGCCCATCAGCCTGTTGCAGCCGTCACTTCCCTTGTAACTCATCTCACCCACCTTGATTTCCAATTGGGGGAGTGCTGTGGCATCATCTCCGATAGTCACTGAAAGTTCTTTGTCTCCCAGACTGACCACCGCCCAGCTACCATTCAGTCTTTGCTTTTCATCCTGGATTTTTCCTGCTCCTGAACAAGAAAGTAGAAATATAAGTGCGGCTAAAGAAGATAGTATTCTCATGGCTCATTAATTAAACTGGTAAAGGAAAACGATCACTCCCTTGAAAGCATGTTTCTTGCTGTTTTTAATCTCCAGGGTGACCTCCACTTCCGACTTGGCTGTTCCCCTGAGATTGATGAGAGATTTCAGCACTGCCACCAATCTGACTTCAGAGTTTACCACCACCGGCAGGCCAAATTTCAGGCTATCTATTCCGTAATTGACCAGCATACTGACGTTATTCACTTTGATGATCTGGTACCAGAGATAGGGTAGTATCGAAACACTCAGGTATCCATGAGCAATGGTGGCTCCATAGGGACTTTCTTTCCTGGCCTTCTCTTCGTCCACGTGAATCCATTGATGATCCAGGGTGGCATCTGCAAAGAGATTGATCTGCTCCTGGGTAATGGTGTGGTATTCTGAAACACCCAGCTCTTTGCCTATGTATGTTTCAAACTCGTCATAGCTGTTGATGATTAACTGACCCATCTGTAAAGTATTTCATTGATTAATTTAATGTAACTAAAATATCAATTTCATTGTTCAAAGGGGATAAATTCCAGGGTGATCCATTGTACCCTGGGTTCAGCTTCGGGGGAAAGGGTAAAGTACACTTTTACATTTCCCTGGCTTCCTTCTATGACAAAGCTTCCTCTAAGCTGATTTTCTGGATCCACAGGTCCCACCGAGACTATTTCACCACACTGGCCTAGTAAATCCCGTGCTTCAGCCATCCGCACTTCGCGGGAGATATCCAGGTAGAGATTGGCGGCCACTATCTCTTTCTCGAGCTGCGGATCCCACTGCATGATCAGCTCCGCCACCTGCTCCTTACGTTTGGCAAGGACAGGTGAGACAGGAAGGGAACGAGGATTAAACAGGCCCTGGTCGATCAGCGACTCAATGACCTTGTAGTTAGCACTTCTTACTGGCCCTCCTCCGTAGGTTAAGTTGCAAAATGCCATGATTCCAATACCCTGTTCGGGATAAAACATATAGGAGCTGCCAAATCCGGGGAGTCCGCCATTGTGGCCCACCTCCAACACTCCCTGTTGGTCCTTAATGACCCGCAGCCCGAATCCATATCCCAGCATAGTGGAATTACTATTGTTGCCAAATCGCTCCGGATCGGAATAGAGTGTGGGATTATTCATGCGGTGCATCTCTCTGAGGGTGCTGCGTTTCACCGGTCCTTTCTCGGGTTCACTTCGGGGTGGCCAGGCGGAAAGATGCAGTGACACATATTTGCTGAAGTCGGCCATGGAAGTGATCAGTCCCCCCATGGCCCCAAAGGCTCCATCGTGCAGCAGGGCTTGAGGTGTCCAGCCGTCATTTTCCCAGCGGTATCCCAGGGCAAGAAGGCTATCCGGGGCTAAGGTGAATTCCCAGAGAGTGTGCTTCATTCCCAGGGGCTCCAGGAGGTTCTTGCTTATGTATCCCTGAAAGGGGATTCCGGATACAATACTTACGATCTGTCCCAGGAGTCCGTACCCAAGATTGCTGTACTCATAATGATGGGAGGGAACCGTTGAAAAAGGAATGCCTTTATTCACCTGTTCTATCAGCACCTCAGGGGTAATATCCAGGAAGCGATCCCCCCAGGGATTGTCCTCCGGAAAACCAGCACTCATGGTTAAGAGATTGAAAATGGTAATGGGGGGGGCATCCGAGGTGGGGTATTCAAGATTGGCCAGGCCGGGAATGTAAAGAGAAGCCTGGTCGCTTAGGGATAGTTTTACTTCATCCCTGAGCTTCAGGATCGCCATGGCAGTAAAGCTTTTGGTCATGGAAGCAATCCTGAACAAGCTTTGCTCGGTCACAGGCAGCATGGTTTCCGTGTCGATGGTGCCATAGCCTCCGGAAAACACCAGAGAATCATCCACCACCAGTCCGTAGACTACTCCAGGAAGGTGGTTAGTCCTGGCACAATCCACGTAATACTGGTGGGCTTCGCTCAGTGCGTCTGCAATAAGACGGATACGCTCGGGCTCACTGAATTGAGGGGCGGTATACTCCTTATTTACCAAAAGTGCATCTGTAGCAGGCGCTTTATCCGAATCCGGGGTCCTGCAGGCTGAAAGGAGCATGACCACAGCCACCAGGAGGATATAAGGAATTGATCTTCTTTTCATTCTAGATAGAATTTGTCAGATCCGGTTTTTATTCAAACAAAAGGGTGGGATCCAGGGCGAATTGCCCAAAGAGCTTTCCATAGATGGCCAGTCCCCCGGGCAATCCTTCATCCACCTCAAAGCGAATGTTGAGTTTTCCTTCTGGCGAATTCTGAATAAGGTCCAGGGGAATTCTGGACTTGCAGAGGTACCCATAGGAACCTGCTTCCCTGAGTTTTCTGTCTTTTAGCTGGGAGTGCCAGGAAAGAACACCCCTGTGGTCGGCCGGATCATCTTCCAGGTAGAATACGTCCACCACCTTTCCATTCACCTTGACCTTAACCAGAGTGGGATCCTTGTAAGTGTCTGTCATGGGATAGGAGTTGGGATTCCTGCTGGGATCAAAGGTTCCCCTTCCCCGCATATAGTCTCCATCCAGGGAGGTCTTCTCAGACCGGTCCTTGCCGTGAAGTTTTTTGGCCGAGGCTTCAAACACAAGGGTCACCTTCTTAACATCCTCGGTGAGTAAAGACGACGGGACTTCAACATCGTAGGAAAAATAGCCTGAGCCGGCTCCGTTCACTTTCAGTCCCTCCAGGATGTTCCATTGTCCCAAAGACCAGGATGCGTCTGTAAAAGAACCAGGTTCAAAGGTAATGGCACTGGTGCTTGACTCTCTGTTCCCGGTGGTTTGCCTTCTTTCTTCCACCAGAAAGCTGGTAAAGTTCAGGTGGTAGATGTAGGCGTTTTCATCCCTAAGCCTAAGGGTGAGATGGTAGAGTCCGGGAGTGTCTGGCATTCTGATCGAAAGGGGAGTTATTTCACCCTGGAACCAGGGAAGGGATTCGACAAATTCTGTTTTCAGGAAAATGTGTCTGAATTTCCCGTGATGGTCCCTGCCCGATAATTCATAATCCAGGATGTAATGATCCGGGGGGACCTGGTCAGTCATCACAGACAGGTAGAGGGGAACACTCACTATGGCATCTGGCTTAACAACCTTGCAAAGTTCAGATCCGGTGGAAAGATAGATGTCGCTGTGCAGATCTTTCAGATCCATGTCCGGGATGAAATCCGAAAAGCCCGTGAATTTCTCAGTCCGGTCAAATTTGTAGTAGCCGTTCCATTCGTTAATTACATCGTGGTGTTCGGTATACAACCACCCTGCGACTTTGGGATGCTTCCTGAACTCATTCATCATGATGTGATAATCCCAGCTCCAGTCCACATCCCCCGTGCTGCCAACATAGCCCCATACATTTCCACATTCACTGTTCAACATGGGAACCCGTGTCTGCCTGTTCCCACCGATGAAGTTCCATTCGGAGTCCACAAAGGTATTCTCCTCCACATTGTCCAGAAATTCTTTCCAGCTGTATCCGGGCAGATAAGCATGCCAG
>SPBY01000543.1 GCA_004525825.1 Bacteroidia bacterium | reverse complement strand
TGCGATGTCATTGTGGACGACCTCTCTTACATCACAGAACCGTTTTTCCGCGACGGAGTGATCTCCCAAACCATCGACCAGGTAGTAAGTGAAGGAGTTGCATTTTTCTCCTCGTCCGGCAATTTCGGGAGGACTTCACATATGGGGGTATATAATCCCGCCCCAGCACCCTCCACCATCACAGGAACAGCCCATAATTTTGATGGGGCAGGAGACATATTCCAGGGAATCGAACTCCCGGAAGGCAGTTATATGATGGTGCTTCAATGGGACGATGGATCGGATCCCACCATGAACACCACCACCACCGACCTGGATATTTTCCTTTCCGACGACGTTGGATTCGCCCTCCTGGGATTCAACAGGGAGAATATAGGGGCATTCCCCATCGAGGTAGTACCGTTTTCTGTAGTCGGCGAAACTGTTATTTCCAATATTGTGATCGCAAGGGCCAGCGGCCCGGAGATACCGGTGACCTTTAAATATATCTTGTTCCGTGGAGGTTCACAATTCAAGATGCTTGAATACGGTGACCAGGGAAATTCCACCATTGTTGGACACCCCAATTCAGCGGGAGCCATTTCTGTAGGGGCTGTTCGCTTTGACAAGAACCAGGTTTATAGTCCGGGTGAATTTTCCATGCCGGTGATCATGTCCTTCTCTTCGATTGGAGGCACACCAGTTAATGGAATCGTCAGGAACAAGCCTGATATTACTGCCCCCAACGGGGTAAATACAACAGTCGATTTAGGGAACGGGGACTGGATTGATCCCATCGATCCCGATACTTTGTTTCCCAATTTCTTTGGCACCTCGGCAGCCTCACCTCATGCAGCTGGTATGGCCGCACTGATCCTCGAGGCAAAATCGAAATTCGATCCCGGCCTTTCGGTAACACCTGAAAATATCAGGACATTAATGAAATCCACTGCTCTCGATATGGAGAACCCCGGTGAAGACCTGATATCCGGTTCCGGGTTTATCCAGGCCCACAAAGCCATTATGACCTTTGCCAATCCATCTCCATATGTTGAAAACCTTATACTTGCTTCCGAAGGATATATACCGGGAGAGGAAATTACTCCATTCTCATTTACGGTGACCGGCGACTTCTTTACAGAAGACACCGAGGTATTGTTCAGGGGTGAGGCCTTGGAAGAGGGTGTGGGCTTTGTGGACGAACATACCATCAATGTGAATCACTCTGGCTTCCTTGGAAATCCTGAAGTACAGGCCTATACACCTGCCATTTCGCCAAGTGAACTGGACGGGGGAATTTCAGAAGTGATTTATTTTTCCGATCCTGTAAAACAAACCGTAATTATTACCGCCGATAATGCAAGCATGAAATATGGGGAAGTATTACCTACTTTTACAGCCAGCTTTCTGGTTGAAACGGTGGATGGAGGCTCATTTACCTTTGAAGAAGCAGTATCTAGCGGGATTATGCTAGAGGAAGAGGCTGACCGCTTAAGGGAACTTGCCTTTACTGTACCTGCCAATAGCACCTCAGAAGCATATGCATACCTGATTACACCCTCCTTGATTCCTAATAATCCACTGGAAGAAGTGGATTATGCGATTTCAGAAAAGTACATTCTGGAGTTTGTAAACGGTAACTTCACCATTGAAAAACTGGCGCTGAAAATCACACCGAGGGATGTGGGGATGATTTATGGAGGACAATTGCCCATAGAGGGATTTGATTTTCTGTATGAGATTGAAGATTCTGAAGTGGTTTTAGACAACGAAGAACTTATTTTAAGCGGAGTGGAACAAGAGCATACAGCTGCACTTACCAATGAAATTGCCCTGGTTCGCGGTATTGCCTTGGTCAACGGAATTCCCATGATCAGGGGCATAGCCATGGTCAACGGAGTGACCATGATCCGGGGGATCGCCCTGGTGAACGGTATCGAAGTAAAGGTGGAGGAAGAAGGTGAAGAGTCCATTGTTTATGTGGCCGGGGAACCGGTGGCAAGCGGGGTTCCACTGATCAGGGGAATTGCCATTGTAAACGGTCTACCCTTTGTAAGCATGACAGAGATCGTGCGAGGCATTGCCTTGGTCAACGGAGTGGAGATCACCCTGGAAGACGGATACATCACAGAGCTGAATGGCGATCCTAACCTTGTGAACGGAACGGTGTCTGCTGTCCGAGGCATAGCCATGGTCAATGGCGGTGCCAATATTCGGGGCATTGCCCTGGTCAATGGCCATACGGTGGTCATAGAGAATGGGGTGACCACCATTGATGGTGTGTCTGTTCCTACCGAAGGAATTGTCGAGATCAATGGTATACCAGTGGTGCGAGGAATTGCCCTGGTCAACAGCTCTTTGATGTCCAGAGGTATTGCCCTGGTCAACGGCCTGGAAGTTCCCATTGAAAACGGGATTCCCACAGTGCGTGGCATTGCCCTGGTCAACGGCATTCCGATGATCCGCGGCATTGCCATGGTCAACAACCTGGAAGTAGAGGTTGTGGATGGATTAGTGAACCAGGTCAAGGAGAATGGCGTTGTGGTGAATGTGGGCATGAGCCGAGGCATTGCCATGGTGAACGAGGTGGCTCTGGTCAACGGTACCGTTTTAAGTGATGGAGATGCGATGGTAAACGGTATTGCCCTTGTCAATGAAGCCGGTTCTGGAGAGGATGTGGTGAACCTGGAGAACATGAATTTCATTGCTAGCGGAACTGCCCTGCTCAATGGGAGTATTCCTAACGTTAGGGGTATTGCCTTGGTGAATGGAATTGAAGGCGTAGATGGAGGGGCCCTCAAAACTGCGGCAGAAACCATCCAGCCGGACGGTACCATTCTTAATGTCTCCACATCGCGTGGAATTGCCCTGGTCAACGGATTGGCATATGTCAGGGGAATAGCACTTGTGAATACGGCACCACTAGCAAATGGAAATATTATCGTAAATGGCTCCACCATTGATGACAACAGCAATACAGGTACC
>SPBY01000608.1 GCA_004525825.1 Bacteroidia bacterium | reverse complement strand
CCAGCGGGCCATCGGTGAGTTGGAAGAGAAACAAGCTCAACTTGACCAGGGCTACTTTACCGTGCGTTCCAACCGTCAGACTTCCAGGATCCGGTTCGATGAGCTTCTGTACATCGAAAGCCTGGCCGATTACATCCAGTTGCACCTGGAGAACGGAACGCAGGTAAGCTCTAAGGAGAAGATCTCTCACATGGAAAGATCTTTACCGGATGGATTCATCAGGATCCATCGCTCCTTCATTGTGAACAGATCCAAGATATCCACTTACTCCAGGGAGCATGTGATCGTGGGTGAAACGGAGCTTCCCATCAGCCGCTCCTACAAACAGGAGGTAGTGAAGGAATTATCCCTCTCCTAAAGCCTTCGACTCTTCAGGATTCAGTTTGGCCAGTCGTGTGGCTTTCTCCTTGTTAACCGAATTCGTTGAGAGCACCAATATGCATATGATAAAAAGTATCAGCTGCTTGGCATCCTGCAACACAATCAGGCCCACCAGGGAGAAGAGGGCTGCACCCTCGATCATGGCCCAGCGGATAATCATGGCTGATTGAAACTGCTCCCATTTTGCTGAGAACGGCTCCCCTGCATCAATGGCATCAAACTTTCTGTTAGATATGTAATACCCCACAGGTATGGTAGCAAGAAGGAACAGACTGACGATGGTCAGGACGTCAAGTTCCTGCTTGAATGAGGGAATCTGCATCCCGTTGAGATAGACTCCCACCATGAAAAAGAGAAGCAAGCCTGTATTTAATGCATAAAATATAATCTTGATGGCCCTGAAGGCTGCCCTGGGTTGAAATCTGTCTCCAATCATGTCTGAATTTTAAGCCTGAATTTAACAGAATTGTTGGGAAAAATGAAATGAGCTGTCCGCTTGCATGCAGACTGCCTGATTTGCCAGGCTGTCAACTAAATCATAAATTGAACTGTGGAATCACCGGTGTATCTATGAAGCGGACTGCAATTTCAATGGCAATGCTTCTTTCCCTCCTTGTTTGCTACGCTCAGGGAAACGGGAGAGGAACACTTGAGTTATCTGCAGGTCCATCCTTCCCTTTTGGAGAATTCAGCTACACTCAAACCACCTTTGAGGGGAGTGGTTATGCACAAAATGGGATTTCTTTTGCCATATCCTTCAAGTACAGATTGAAAGCCCAGCTGGGGCTGGTGGCCATGATTTCGGAGCATATCTTAGGTGTTGATGAATCCACCATAGCCGGCAAGTATTGGCAACCTGAGTTTGGTTATAACTGGACCGTAGAGTCAAGGCCTTGGATATCAAGTGCATATCTGGGCGGTCTGGATATTATTCTGCCCATGTACAGGTCTGATTTCTATTTTCGGTTCCTGGGCGGCTTTGCTTCCACCCGGCTTCCGGGTCTAAGTGGTAGTGCCTACAACTTTCAAAGAGAAGTGACCAAAGACCTTGCAGCGGCCTGGAGTATAGGATCAGGCCTGAACTACCAGGATTTTGAAAAAGTGACCCTCTCCTTTGGATTTGACTTCTTCGTGACCAATCCGGTACTGGACGAAGCATGGTCCTCCGATCTTACCCCTCCCGGATCCGGAACAATCTTCCAGAATATTGTCATCTTCAAGCTGACAGCCGGACTGGGTTTCAGGATATTCTGATGGGAATGGAAAAACTAAAGACCTTAAAATCGAGAATCGCTACATTCTAATTGCTTGATTGGGCAGTGGTATATTCATTGATGCATCCCCCGACCAGGTAGGAATCCCCGTCCTTGATATCACGGAAGAATACATCCTCGTTATTGGGATACTGTCCGAGGTAGTCAGCCAGCTTTTGCCTGGTTTCCGCTGCAAGGGCGGGATCCACAGAGGCAGCTTTTCTATACTTATCGGCTGCTGCCCAGAAAGCAGTGCGCTGCTGGAAGTCATCACCCAGGTTTTGTCGTGATGCGATGAAGGCATCTCCAAGCAGGATATAGGCTTTCCCATACTCGCTTTTCAGTTTGATAGCCTCCCGGGCATACTCAATGGTTTTACAATAGTCCTTGTTGGCACTGTTCAACACAGCTAGCTCATAATACCATTCAGCCTTGGTTTCTCCGTCGATATTCTCTCCCTCTATGGCCTCCTTCAGATAGGCGGTAGCCTTTTTGAAATCGTCTCTGTTGATGAAAATGATGGCCAGGTTGTGGGCGGATTCAGGGCCGGGTTCAATTCTATAAAGATTTTCCGAGGCTGCCACAAATATGTCCGAACGCTCACATACTGAGGTTGTATATACTCGGATTACCTTCTTTAGATAAGCTTTATCATTCTTGTTCTGCTCAAACTGCGGATCAAAATAAAGGTCGAGTGCATCACAGGAAAGAACATCTTCCTTGAGCATCATCTCATCGACTTGAGCCCTGGTCCTCTCTGTTCGGGAGCTATTTCCTTCCATCTGGTCCAGGATCTCGTTTACCAGGAAGTAATCCCCAATAATTTGATTATCCTCTATTTTTCCCTCTTTGTTCAGAGTAATGCCAGCCGATATCAAGAGGAGCATTACCGTCTCCTGCGAGTCCTTCCCTTCAAGCTCGATGCTCTTTTTGAGCATTCCGTATGCTTTCT
>SPBY01000701.1 GCA_004525825.1 Bacteroidia bacterium | reverse complement strand
TCCATCGTCTGGAGCAAAGAATATTTCGCTGATTTTGGTGGAGAAAATATCATTTGGGGCATTAATGAATCACCTGTGGTGGATGGGGATATAGTATATGCTACTCCCGGAGGAAAAGAAAACAATGTAGTCGCACTTGACCGGTTTACGGGTGAGCTGAAATGGGCCTGCCAGGGAGAGGGTGAGTTATCAGCCTATTGTACCCCGCTGTTGATTGAACATGGAGGTAGAAAACTGTTGCTGACTTTCTCCGAAGCACATCTGCTTGGGATTGATCGAAATTTGGGGGAATTACTCTGGTCCGTGGATGTACCCAATGAGTATTCGATTCAGCTCTGCACTCCTTTGTATGAGAACGGTGAGATCTATTTCCCAACCGGGAATGAGGTCGGAGGAGGTAAACTGCGACTGAGCGAGGATGGCAGTTCTGTTTCTGTACTTTGGAATAACCAGGTGTGCGATTTCCGTTTTTCGGCCATATACGTCAATGGCGATATTTATGAGTCTTTTACTGATTACGACAGGTTGACGTGGAGATGCATAGACTGGGATTCCGGAGAGGAGAAGTTTATATCCAGTGAGCTGGATCCGGGAAGCTCTGTATTTGCCGACGGGATGCTTTATTTCTACACCCTCAAAGGTGAGCTTGCTCTGGTAAAACCCGATTCTGAAAAACTGAAGGTAGTTAGCCTGACACGTGTGAAGTCTGGTTCTGGCCTGCATCTGGCTCCACCCATGATTCACAATGGAATCCTGTACATTAGACATGGGAAATCGATGATTGCTTATTCAATTTAGTACACAATGATTAGAAATCATACGGCATTGATCCTGGCAATCGCATTTACACAAAGCATCGTGGCCCAGGAGGTACAGTGGAGAGGGCCCAACAGGGACGGTATCTATCCCGATAAAGAATTGTTGAAAGAATGGCCCGAAGAAGGTCCTGAAGTTATGTTTGTGGCAGAGGACCTGGGCAGGGGATTTTCTTCGGCTGTGGCTACCAAGGAAATAATTTACGTGACAGGGATCAGGGACAGCATTGAGTACCTGACCGCCCTGGATCTGAAGGGGAAACAGCTGTGGCAGAAACCCATTGGCAGATGTTATAACCAGTCCATCCCGGAGACCCGCAGTACCCCTACCGTAGAAGAGGAAAGGGTGTATGTGTTGACTGGCATGGATAAGATGGTCTGTTTCCATGCGTTAAGCGGGGAAGTGATTTGGAGCGTGGACCTGCACGAGGTCTATGGTTCCCGATGGGACATGTTCGGGGTGTCGGAATCGGTGCTGCTGTTGGACGATAAGGTACTTACCACTCCTTGCGGGGAGAATACCACAGTAGTAGCCCTGAATAAGATGAACGGGGAGCTGATCTGGAAATCTGAATCCCTGGATGCCAGCCGCGGCAATATGTCCCCCGTCCTGATTGAACACTGTGGAAAGAAATACTTCATAACTTCCACCCAGACCAAAGTGCTTGGAGTGGATCCTGAAAACGGCGAAATTTTGTGGGACTATCACTACAATTTCCTGAATTCGGCCCATGAGAATACCACCATCCTGACCAATACACCCCTGTATAAGGATTCCTGCCTATGGATCTCCAACGGCTGGGATGTACCCTCCATCATGCTTGAAATTGCCCCGGACGGAAGGTCCGTGACCGAGAAATTCAGGGACCAGACCTTTGACAACCAGAACCATGGCATGGTACTGGTGGATGGATACGTCTATGGATCCAATTTCACAGGGAGGAATAGCGGCAAATGGGTGTGCATGAATTGGGATACCGGGGAGATTGTATGGATAGCGGATTTTTACAACAAGGGGCCTGTGATTTATGCCGATGGCATGCTTTACCTATACGAGGAGAAACGGGGCCACCTGGGTTTGGTAAAAGCCGATCCCAACAAGTTTGATCTGGTCTCTTCTTTCCGGCACGACGAAGGAACCGGTGCCCACTGGGCTCGTCCCACAATTTTCAATCAGGTATTATTTTTGAGGCATGGAGAAACCCTGACTGCCTATGATATTAAGATTCAGTAGCTGGAAATTTGAAATATGAGAAATAGAAAGAACAGAGT
>SPBY01000195.1 GCA_004525825.1 Bacteroidia bacterium | reverse complement strand
GGGCCCAGTGACATGCAGCTAAACATGCACACCCCCGTGGGCAATTCAAAAGTAGCCCTTGGAGCAGTGGTGGCCTACAACAATATTCCTGATGTACAGAGCATGTACTCATTTATGACCACCTATGCTTACCGGCTCTACGTGGGAAGCGGCAGGTTGGCTTTTGGCCTGTCGGCAGGCATGTATGGTGTTAACGGCGATCTGTCCCAGACTCTCATTAGGGATGACCCCGATCCTGCATTTCCTGATGACGCTTATCAACGCTGGTTTCCCAATTTTGGAACGGGAATCCTTTACTATACGGAGAAGATGTTTGTGGGCCTTTCGGTCCCCGAGCTGCTCTCCATACCAAAGGATGGCCAGGGTATCGGAGAGGCCAAGCTCGAAAACTACCGTTTTATCCTTTCCGGTGCTTATCTGTTTGACTTCAGCAAGGCATTCCGCCTGAAACCTTCTGTGATGATCGATTACAACCAGGCATCTACCTCTTTCAAGGCCAGCATCAATGTGGGCTTAATGGATTCCAGGGTATTTATAGGAGGGGCCTATGATTATCCCAATTTTGCCATAGCTCTGTTGAATTTCCAGGTGAACAGGCAGTGGCTCATCGGTTATGCCTATACCTTCAATGTAGGTCCGGTACACAAGTATCTTGGTGGGAGTCATGAAGTGGTTCTCCGGTGGGAATTGAGACCGGTCATTCCAACCATACCCGACGATCCTTTCTATTTTTAACCCATGAAAAGAGCCTTACTCCTTATATGTTCCCTGATAATCCTGATGCCGCTGGCATCGGGACAGGACTACTATGAGGTGGTCAAGCACACCAGGATTTCCACGGGACGAAATGAAGCGGCAGCAGTGCCCTTTGAGGACGGACTGGTTTACATAACCGAGTCGAACAGCGTGGGTGCCAGTAGTCCCACAGACTCGGAAGGCCGCAAGCTTTACACCATATTTTACTGGAACAAGAGCGGAAAAATTGAGCAGTTCCGGCCCGAGCTGGTCAGCAAGGAACACGAAGGGCCCGTCTCTTTTTCGGGCGATTTTAACATCATGGTTTTTTCACAACAACGTCCCTCTCCCGGCAACAATGTGGATCCCCTGGGGCTGTATTTTGCAGAAAGGAACGAAAACGGAGAGTGGGTCAACGAGAAGGTTTTTGAATTTAATGACAAGGATGCCTGGCTCTTTTCACCTTCCCTGTCCTACGATGGAAGAACCCTCTATTTTTCAGCCAACTACGTGGGGGGACTGGGCGGATTTGATATCTACCGGTCGGAATTCAAGGGAGGGGCATGGACCAAGCCAGAAAACCTGGGACCAGGGGTCAATAGCGAGGGCAATGAAATTTATCCTTTTATACACCCTATGGGACGGCTCTATTTTTCTACGAATGGCCGTGACAACAACACGGGAGGTTATGACCTGTTTTTTACAGCTGAGGTCGGGGGAAAGTGGTACAATCCTGTTAAGCTGGAGGCTCCGATGAATACCCTGTCCGATGAATACCATGTCTGGTTCAGCGAGGATTTCAAGGAAGGTTACCTGACCAGCAACCGCAGCAGCCGGTCCAAGGAGATTTTCGAACTCCGCACGGACTTACCGGAATTTGGCGATACAAAGCCTGTCAAAAAAACCTATTATAAATACAGGATAATTGACCCAAAGCTGGATACGGTCGATAACACGCTTTTCAGGTATTCCTGGTTGATCAACGATACCCTTGAGCTACCCGGACACGAACCCATCTATGAATTTCCCGATACAGGGACTTATCGCTGTGCCATGCGGGTATTTGATATTCAGCTGGATGCTTTTCTTGTGCAGGATACTTTCAAGACCCTGACCATTAAGCTGCATGAGCAGGCGGTCATAAGCTGTCCCGATACGATCACCGTTGGCAACGAGGTAGTGTTTGACGGCACAAAGACCTATCTTCCGGGATTTAATGATTTCAAATACATCTGGGAATTTGGTGATGGCTCTTTTGGAGAGGGCAGAAAGACCACCCACATCTATCATTACCCCGGCAGGTACAGGGTTACCCTGGGTGTGCAGGAAAGGCCAAAAAACCGCAGGGATATTCCTGCTATTCGCTCCAACTACAAGAATGTGCTTGTGGTCGATTCCGGACAATAGTTTCAAATTTCTTTCGTTCAGTCTACTACACCTTGTTTGATAACTATTGAACAAACTTGCACGAATTTTGCATATTTTTAATAAATTATTGAAATCTGACACAATGAGCAAGCTAATATATATAAGTATACTATTGCTAATCAGTACATTAGTATACCCTCAACCCGTTCCAAACGTGGACGAGAACATCCCCTATCTGATGACTTTTGGGAACAAAGCAGAGACCAGTTGGGGCGACGATGACTTTTCTCAAACATTCTTTTTTTTAATTCCAGATGACTATGACCAGCCCTTCTTTATCCGGGTGTTTGATCCCGATACCGGAGGGGAAATTGATGAGGTTTCACCAGGAGGATTCAATACGCGCTGTGTATATGAAATATTTGGAGGGGAAGGAAACTGGAGCGATGATGATGCCCAGGAGGTAGATCCCAAGTTCAATTATAAAAGCGGTACTTTGCTGGCTTCCAGGGCCTTTGCCGAAAATCCCAGGTACGACAACGATTGGTTCACCTTTGGGCCCTTTAATCCTGCCCAGGGGGAACACGTAGAGAATTACCATGGATATATATTCAAGATTATCTGCGAAGGGGTGGCAGGCGATGACGGAAACATGTATCGCTACTACCTGAGTACCAGTGCAACTGAAAACAGACTCATAGAAGGTGCCAATGCCTTTGCCTACGAGTATTCCTTCAGGATGCATAACGATTACGAGGAAGTATCCCATATCTATCCCTATGTAGAAGATGGCACCATTTCTGTCCGTATTTCCAATTTTGACTGGGACAAGGATGGTGACATCATGGTGATCTCGGTAAACAGGCAGGGAAGCAGTATTAATACTTCGGACGAGGATCACTGGACCACTGATGAGTTGAGGGTGCAGGAGGAGGAGATTGGAACTTCATTCGATTTCAGGTTTATTAAAGCCAGGCCCCTGGTGAAAAACAACAACGTGGTGGTCAATGTGAGGAACCAGTTTGGCGATGCCTTGCCCTTTTACACCATCCCCCTGGGCGGGGTACCTAAATACAGGGGAGAAGTGGAGTTTGTTCCCATTGATTAATTTGAACTAATCATATATATGTGAAAAGGTTTACGGTTCTTATTCTTTGTGTCCTGCTTTCATTGGCCGGATCGGCCCAAACTTACAAGTTTTCAAAATATGACCTGGCGGATGATCTGATCGATAAATTCACGTACACCATCAATCAGGACCCTCAAGGGTTCCTGTGGATCGGAACCGGACAGGGTCTTTGCAGGTTCGACGGGAAAGTATTTGAACAAGTTTTTAAGGGGGACACCATTCCCCTGAGAATTGCAAATAGCTCTTTGCTCGATTCCAGGGGAAGGTTGTGGTTCGGACACGAAAACGGACTTATCTCGGTCTGGGTCGACGGGGAATTCAAAGTCATTGCACCACCGGACAATCACCGGTCTAAGATCAATGCCATCAGGGAGGATCCTTATACTGGCAACATCCTGATCCTGTGTCAGCAGAGTGGTGTGATGATAATCAATGAAGCCCTACAGATTATTCATGCGGGAGAACCCGCAGATCCGGATGATCCCTTTGCTGGTAAATCTCTGTATGATTTCCAGGTGACACCAGAGGGCCACCTGCTGGTGGGGACTTCGGACGGCATAAGCATTTTCAGGTTTGATACTGAACTGGAAACCTACATCCATACTGGCCAGATTCCTGGCCTGGAGGTCTGGGGGGTCCAGGTGCTGGTGAAGGCCATCGAAGAGGATGAATACTGGGCAGGTACCCAGGACGACGGATTGTACAGGATTACCGGTAGTGGCTTTGATCCGGCCGAATATAAGGCAGAAAAAATTGGAGAAGGAAGCGGGATCGAATACGCCAACATTTTCTCCATTGTATTTGATGGAGATCGTCGTGTCTGGATCAACTCTTACGGCATAGGAATCTATCGCTTTGACCTGGACCAAACCGGGAACCTGGGAGCTTCTCAGCTGTTTGATGTGGAAGCGGGACTACCCTACAAATATATCAGCCAGATCTTTATTGATGAGGAGGGGAATCAATGGTTCTCCTCACTGGGGAATGGAATTGGAGTATTGCGCGACCAGGCTTTCACCTTTTATTCTGTCTGGGAGGAAGGACAAAATGCAGATATATACTCCATTTATATAAACGGAGCAGAGCAGTGGTTCGGAGGAGTGGGCCGAATAGCCCACAAGTCCGAGGGCGGCATGGATGAATACACTTATCTGGACATGGCCAACGGACTGCCCAATGACAAAATAACAGCACTTTATCAGGATTCATCGGGTGACCTGTATATCGGGACTGAGAATAATGGTCTGTACAGAAAACGCAATGGCAGTGAAAGGATCACCTCTGTGGTTAAATCAAACTCACTGGAGAATCACATCAATGCCATTGACGGGCATGGTGATAGCCTTTTTGTGGCCACCTTAGACGGTGTATATACACTGAATCCTGCCACCGGTCGACGCACCTTCAAAAATACCACCAATGGACTTCCCCACAACAACATTAATGATATACTGGTTGATGGCCAGGGGGTGGCGTGGATTGCAACAACAACCAGCGGACTGTGGAGCATGAATTCTGAAAAACAGTTCCTCATCGAAGGCAAACCTAAAATAGAGTTTAAAACCCTCGAAGAAGGGGAAGATGGAGTCATATGGGCCGGGACTTTCGGAGATGGGGTTTTTCGATTCGATTTGAATGACGAAACGCTGTCCCATTTCGGAGTAGAGAACGGGCTCCATTCGGCCTATACTTACGCCATCGCTGCCGATCCAATGGGCAATATCTGGGTGGGGCACAGGATGGGGCTGAGCCGTATCTATCCTGACCGGAAGGTAGTTCAGCAATTTGGTAAGGAGTCGGGATTTGTATCTGACATAAGTGCAAATGCAGTGGCAGTCACCCCCGGGGGCAAAATGCTTTTCGGCAGCTCCGATGGAGTGATCCAGTATGATGCCTATCAGGCCAGGGAAGACACCATCGCGCCCAAACTAAGTCTGAAATCGCTGGATGTGGACGGGGTGGCCAAGGATCCCACACAGGATCTCAGGTTAAAATGGGGCAGATATCGTATAAAGATCGATTTTATTGGGATCAACTTAAGCAACCCGGAGCAGGTAAGCTACCAGTATAAACTGGACGGTTATGAAGAGGATTGGTCCGACGTTTCAACGGTATCCTATGCCAACTATGGTCGTGTGGAGGATGGAAATTATACCTTCATGCTGAAAGCCTGCGATGGCAACGGGAACTGGTCCACGACCCCCCTGACCCTCGGTATTTCTGTTAAAATTCCCGTCTGGAAAGCCTGGTGGTTCATTTTATCGGCGGTGATGCTGGTGCTGGCCACCATCTTCATTATATTTAAGATCCGGGAGCGCAACCAGAAAGCGATCCAGGAATATCTTCAGCGGCAGCTGGACGAGCGAACCAGGGAAGTGGTTCAGCAGAAAGAGGAGATTGAGGTCAAGAACCGTGACATCACCGATTCACTGAACTATGCCCAGCGGATTCAGGCCAGCATTCTTCCGCCCATAAAGAAACTGCATGATGCTTTTACCGGAAGTTTTGTTTTCTATCAGCCCCGCGATATTGTATCGGGCGACTTCTATTGGTACGAGCAGGTGGATGAAACCAGGTTTATCATTGTTTGTGCCGACTCCACCGGGCATGGAGTTCCCGGAGCCTTCATGTCCATGATTGGGACCACCCTTATCAAGGATATCTGTCTGCGTTCAGGTGTTCTTAAACCTTCACAGGTGCTGATCACCCTGGATAAGGAGGTGAGGGAAGCCCTGAATCAGAATGTGGAGACCAGTGGATCCAACGATGGAATGGATATCATTGTGGCGGAAGTGGATATGAAAACCTATAAGTTCACGGTGAGTTCGGCCATGCGTCCGGTGATTATCTATTCGGGAGGCGAGCAGATTTATGTGAAGGGGAGCAGAAGTTCTATCGGGGGACAACTGGATGAGGACCGTACGGAGAAGGATTTC
>SPBY01000418.1 GCA_004525825.1 Bacteroidia bacterium | reverse complement strand
TCTTCCAGCAGGGGAAGTACCACAGTATTAGCCAGCAGGGTATTGACGCCTGATTGCTCGGCCAGCATCAGGGTCCGGAAAATCCTATCCTTCTGGTGGTAGTTCAACACCAGCGAGGAAACATATATCAGATCCCTGGAGTGCACATAGCCACTCAGCAGGTTGCCTCCCAGGATCAGCCTCGAGGACTCCATCTTCCCAAGCATGGCATTGGGCATGGTTCCTTCCAGCATATTTGTCTCCTCGGTAAACTGTTTTCCTTTCAGATTTTCCAGGGAGGCAGAATTGGAACTGGCCATGATCTTCCGGACATACTCTTGTGTAGCTCCGCTGGCCGAATCCACCAGGTTCTGCTCCTCCAGGCTGTTCATGCGGGTTTTCCGTATGGCCCCGTACACCACAGCCCCCAGGAAGGGAATAGTGGCCAGGTGTTTCAGGACCTCTCTGCGCTGGATCTGGCCCACTGGGGCTTTGGTCTCTTCCGTCTCGGGCTGACCATGATCCATTTTATGCATGGGTTTGCGTGCCATGCGCGAGAGGAGTCCGTCCAGCCCCAGGAACTGCCCCGTGGGGAAAAACATCAGTACAAGCAGTGCAAGAATCTCCAGGAGATCCTTGCTGATGATGAAGTAGGATCCCTCGCGGAAGAAGCCTGGTTCAGAGAATACTGGTGGATGGGAGAGGTAGTAGAGCAGGAGAAGTGCCATGCCTGCCACCTGTGAGATCCGGGTAAATAGTCCCAGGAACAATCCCAGTCCAATCAGCAGAAGGCCCCAGGTATTCAGCACATTGACCAGGGCAAGCAGGGTGACATTCTCTGCCATGCCCTGGAACATCCCTGCCAGGGGTCCTGTGGCACTCTGCAGGTAACCTGCCGCGGTCCAGTCCGGATTCAGCAGCTTGGTGAGCCCTTCATAAAGTAGATGCCACCCTATGGCCACCCTGAGGATGGTCATCACGAGATAGGTCAGTCGATGTTGTTTTGAAAGGGTTTGCATGGCGTTCATATTTTTGCTTATTCTTGTGATGGATGCTTCACAGCCAATACTTTAGAGGCTTTTCCCAGTGATTCAGGATTATAGGCATATATTCCCTGTCCCAGGGCCTCAGGATAGATCCGCAGATAAATGCTGTCCGAGTCAATATTATCCAAAGCATAATTCGTCAAATGGGCTGAATAGTGCCCTTCTAAAATCCACTGGCCGAATATCCATCCCTGAGAATGCAAATCAAATGCATCCTTGGAGACCTCCGGCGATCCACTAAAAAAACACCGGAAGAAGTACCAGTGCTTGGGATTTCCATCCCAGTCAATTATACTTAACCATAGGGATATGTCTCCTGATTCAATACCTGCACTATCGATTTCCAAACCAAAACGTGGAATCTCATTCAGACTGCAGCTTATTCTTGTCGGGCTGTATCCACCCAGGTGATGCACCGGGTCGTCTTCTCCCATTGAACGGACAAAACCTTCTTTCTCCGGGTAAATGCTATAATTCCCATAGTCAATATTCAAAAAGGCGAATTCTCCCGATAAATTGGTCATGGTTTCGGTCTGGAGAGTATTTGATTGCAGCTTTACAACGACATCAGAAAGGTCCTCCAGCATATACTGATCCTGATCGTACACTGTCACATATCCCAGAATATCTCCGTAAAGAAGCTCCGGATCTGCTTTCTCGCATGCCACCAGTGCCATGAGCATAAGGCCAAAAATGCTTGTATGGAGCCGTTTTTTCATGGCGCTGGCATGGTGAATTGCATGACTTGGGAATGTTCCTCAGGGTTCAGGGTAGAAAAAGTAATTAGGCCCTGGTAGGCATCCCAATACCCTTCATCCTCAGGATTGCAAATATAAGCAATCAGGTAAACTTCCTCTCCGCTATCGAAGGGGAGATTATCTGCCATGACCATGTAATACACATAACCATCTCTTCTTAGCTTGCGGCCATTCCTGGTACAGTAAAAATCCTGGTAACTTACTTCGGGATGCTTGGCAAAGAAGAGGCGGATGCCCCACTTGGAATCATTGCCGTAGCTCCAACTAGTTGAAATAGCAATTTCATCATATTGTAGCCAGGAGTGACTATCTGAGGTGTAAATTCTATTGAACTCGGGCAGTTTTACCCCTCCCATCGTTTCGTACAAAGTGGCATCTCTGCGGAGCGTATCGTTCCCAAAAACCTGGATGCCATAGGAAAGCACGGTTCCATATCCATTCATGCTAAATTCAAGTTCGTAGGTGCCGTTTCCTAAGCCACTTAAGACATAATCGCCGTCCTGATTGCAAGTGGTGGATTGGTTTCCATAGGGACCCAAAGCAAGCACCTTCACATTTTCCAGGGAAGCTTCATAATCATTCATAAATATCTTTCCATGTATCATCCCCTCCGTAAAAAGAGGATCGGGGTAATCTTCCGTACAAGAGGCCAATAAAGCTATTCCTGCCAGTAGGAGCAAAGGACCTCCTTTATTTCTCCAAAACAAACGAGTACTGTTCAGAAATCTCTCCAAGATTGGGAAATATGATTTGATTACTTTCATAATCTAAATAACTATCGGGGCCATAAAAATCATATAGGTGCATGTCATGTTGAAGCCATTCCCAGGGCCGGGTGAAGTAGCCTGCTCTGTAATAAATCCTTTCTCCGCTTTTGAATGGGGAGTCAGTGAACAAAGGGTAGCCGGTATATACCCCTTCCTCTTCGAACAGTGTTTTTGACCAGGTAAATTGTGCTTCCTGAATATCAAATCCATCTTCTGTGGAGAAATAGAGGTACAAAGAGGCTTCCCTGGGAAGTGTTTCGTCCGGAAATATAAATGCAGCCGAAAGTGTATCCTTATCGATTAGCAGGTGCTGAATCCTGGTCTTTGATATTTCGTACAAGAAGTAATGCTTTGTCTGTACGAAATATTCAAGAAGAAGTATGGTGGCTTTTCCGCCTAGGTGCTGCACCCCGAATTGCTTCAAGGTGCCAAATCCTTCTTTCTTAAAATGCAATTCATAGGTGCCTGTGGGCAGTGCGATGAACTCAAACCTCCCATTTGCGTCTGAAAGGATCTGGTGCGTGCCCGCATGACCCATCGCGGTAATTTTGAATCCACTGTGATCCTCCAGAAGAATACCATATTCATCAAAGGAATAGAGGTAGCCCACCATATTGCCTTCGAGGCCTGGCAGGAATTCCGGGTCTGAATCGCAGCCCGTATTGAGCCCAAATAGGACCACAATCAGGTTTAGGACAATGACTGCCTTTGCATTCATGGTATAAATTTAGAAAAATCAGGCAAATTAGCGGTTGAATACGAATTCTCTGGTTATTTTTAGAAACACTATTTTCTTGGACCTAATCCTATGAGGTATTCCTGCCTATTTGGGCTAATGCGTGGGATCACTGCCTGCGTTCCCACAGCTTCGGAATTATGCAATACTGGACTTGACATCAGTCATCCCCTGGCAAACATTTTATTTTCATTAATCAATAAAATCCTGTTATGAATAGACTTTTCAAACTGTCTTTAACTGCCGCTCTTCTGTTGACAGTTTCCTGTCAATCACCTGTTAAAGAATCTCAGGAAGAAACCTCTCTAACATCTTCGCTTACCGTAAAGCTCTTCGCCGACAATCCAAGGTATCTTGAGTACCAGGGAGAACCGGTGATCCTGATTACTTCGGCCGAGCATTATGGAGCGGTATTGAATCTCGATTTTGATTACCAGCTTTACCTGGAGACTCTGGGAAGTGAGGGATTTAAC
>SPBY01000234.1 GCA_004525825.1 Bacteroidia bacterium | reverse complement strand
GGCTCCATTTGCCATCAAATGCTCCTGTGGCCTGAAAATCTTCAAGAGAGATGGGCTGGTCGGGTTGTCCCTTCTCCACCCAGTGATTCCAGGTATAGTGGAGAGCGTATTGAAGATAGGGAAGTTGGGGATTCACCTCTTCCAGTTCATCCAGCAGATACTTCTCAAAGCCCGGAGCAACAGATGCCCCTGACTGAAGTATAGGTTCTGTAATGGCCTCCGAAAGTGCCTCCCTGTTCATCTGGGGCAGCAGGTATTTGCTCTTGTTTATTTGATCGGTGAGCAAGCGGTAGGAGGTACACACATCCAGAAAATCTGAACGAATGGATAACATGACATAGATCCCTGTCTCTTTATCCTCAACTGCGCCCACCAGGTTTTCGATGAATTGCTTCGATTCCGGATTCCTTCCATTCCTTCTTTTCTTCTTGATGGAAGCCGGACCTGTAAAAAGCTCCTCAAACTGATCCACCACCAGGTAGTAATGGTAGTTGCCGAGTTCCTTTCCAACAATAAACTCCCTGATGCTCTGAGCATTGTCCAAAAAATAGTTCACTTCCTTATCCGATATCTTTTGAGGAAATACCTGCTGGAATCCGCGTATCAGGCTTAACATGGGCTTGGCACCCGGACGGATCGATACCGGGATCCACTCCCTCTTTATGTCAGAAAGCAGCGCAGGAATAATGCCAGACTGAATCAGGGAGGTCTTTCCGCTGGCAGAAGCCCCAATCAGGGCCACAAACCTGTTGGCCTGAAGTATATCCACAAGATCCGAAACAGCACCTGCCCGTCCAAAGAAAAACTTGTCTTCTGAGGATACAAAAGGCCTGCTGCCCGGAAATGGATTCTTCCTTGTCACCCCGGTATTTATCATTGAGGGTTCACCCTTCATTTAATATCAATATAAACTATACCAATTTCTTAAACCGGCTGCAGGTGAGCCTGATTTAAAAAACTACAGAATACATGCAACAGAGCCCTGTCATCAAAGAGAAGCTCAACAAACTCCTTCCTGTCGACCAGGAAGGCCTCACATGCTCCGATTGTGCCAAGATAACGAATCTGCTCCAAAATTTCAGGCTGATGCGATGCAATTATTGCGATCCCGTCAGAAAGAACTGGAAACCCCTCAGCCGAAACCGATCTGACCAGAATCACGCTATTTTCATCCACCGCCGATTTTTCTGAAAAGGGCCTGGATATTGTCACCAGAGAAAACAGCGAATTGATACCGACTTTCTGAAACAACTTCCAGGTACTCAGCTTCATGGTGGTTTTGAGGTGCCAGTTTACCATCTCATCATTTATGGGAGAAATGTGCGATGGAAAATCCAACCTCCCGCTAACCAATAGAAATTGTTCAGGATCGTTTTTCTGCAAAAGATGGGCCGCTATGGCCCGAATCCTTGGATTGGGATGAAATCCCTGAGCAATGATTTGTTGCTTGTCAAAAAAGCGATCCACACTCCCCATCCTTTCCAGGGCACAGATTCTGATGAAATCGCCCAGCTGGGAGCCATTTCGATTCAATATCCTTTTTAAGAGGATATCCACCGGGAACACATCCACCGGATAGTACACCTTAAGCTTATCAATTTTCTCTCTTACAGAAACGTCATGAAAATAGGCCACCAGGACCGGCTTAAGGGGTTGATTTAATAATAGCTCCAACAACTCAATGGCCATGCCCCGGTCGTTCGATTGTCTGTCGAGCAGGCTGATCCTGATTCTGTGCACAGAACGTTTGTCATAGATCATGGCCCGCAGCATCAGGATCAATTCATTTACCTCCCAGGACTCATGGTCCAGGACCCTTGCAATATATCCTCCCGGGTCATCTGCCCGCACTGAAATTTTTGCAGCCAGTATCCAGGACCCCGCATTGACCATCCTGAGAATAGCATTTTGTATTATGACCTCCTGGATCTTGGCAGCCTGAAACTGATTCTCGGACAATCCATAAACAACTGCCTGGAAAACCTCACGATTCTGGTATTCCAAGGTATGCAACAGGAACTGTACGGCACGATCTCCTCCTATAGCTGAAATCGCAGAGACAATGCGCTTCTGCATCACAAGGCTTACATCGGTTTTATAGAATGCTGTTTCCAGCTCCTCCAGGATTTTTTTCCCCTGGTGTACAATGGCGGACCACGCCACAAGGTACAGACCGGGATGATCCAGTATATTGATGATTTTCACCCCATTGTTTCCCAGTTCAATGAGTCCGGCAGTGCAGATGGCAGCACTCTGAATCTGCGGATTCTCATCTCCGATCAGGTCTAACACATCGTTAAGATGACTGCTATCATGCTGCTCGGCAACAAGGTAGAGAGCCGCAAATATCTCATGGGGATTTCCAGACTGGAAGGCATCGCCTATGGTATCTTCCGGCTCTTTGCTCACTTTGCTAAACATATTCAGACGTTCCCTGATGAAAGCCTCCTGCAGATTGGGTTTGGTCTTTAACTTCCGTTTGCTCAACTCTCTTATTTTCTCTTTTATTCTAGCTTCCTTTTCACTTACCAGAAGTTGCCTGATGGTCACTTCCGGCAATCCGGGGGAAGATCTCAGAAAATGATCCCAGGCCATCTCACGAATTTCAGGTCGTTTGTGAGAGAACAGCAGCATCAGTTTTTCCCTGGAGTTATTTAGAAAATAGTAAGGATTGAATTCCAGTAATTCTGTCGGAAAGGCTGTTTTCTCAAGATCAAATTGAAGGAACTCCTTAAGGCTCAGATCAACTGGATCGTGAATGCGGTCCGATTCCAGGGTGACTTTTAACAGCCTCTGATAACCCTGGTAAAGTGCCCGGCCCACAAAAAACCATCCAATGAGTAATACAAACAGTATAAATGTCACCTGGAAGGGCTCTTCAAAGCTTATTCTGACAAATCCAAGCAGAAACAGCCCCACAAAGAATACTCCAACCTGGCTCAATATCCCTTCAATACCTGTCTGGACGTTGAACCTTTCCCTGGGATCGAGCGACTGGTAAACCAGGCTCATGGATGGATTCTCCATGGAGTCTTTCAGGGAGCGGTTGGCCAGGGCGGAAAAAACGATGAGCAGAAAGAAGTAAATACACTGTTGTGTTCCTCCATTATTGAAGCAACTTTCTCCGGCAATGGCAGAAAGAATCATCAGGAGAAGCAAGATTACAGGCGATAAAAGCAGGGTCATGCTGATCCCGAAAGTTCGCTTGAACCACCCGAAGAGTACCCGTTTCAACATCCAGCCCAGGAAGACAGCGATGGCAAAGAAATAACCCAGGAACTCGGCCAGTTCATTCCCCCCATTGAACCTGCTGCCGGTTTCGGACAGGAAAACATAGTGCAGCAGGACGGCCACCATGACCCCCATGACCACAAAAGAGGCCATCAGAGCTGTATACCTGTGGGAGAAAAGCTTGTAGGGCCCTGATGTATGAACCCTGCTAATGAATGGGCCCCGGCGTGATCCATGTCCCGAAAGAACATAAAGTTGAGAACCGGAGGCTATGACCAGGCTCCCCAATCCTATGAAGAGCATGAAATGGATCCCGAAATCAGGACCCACCAGGACAGGAGTGGACAGGAATGCCAGCAGCATCCCCCCAATCAGGGCCAGCTCGATGATTCCGGTTAACTGTTTCCCCCGACTGGGAGTTAGAAAGCCCCGAACAGTGGTCCAGAAGCCATGGAGGGTGATCAGAACCAGCGGAAAAGCAAAGGCAAAAACAGTATAGTGAACGAATTCTGACAGGTCCTCTGTTGCACCATTCCAGAGGACGAAACCCACCACCAGCAGGCCGGTCAGTCCGACAACCATTACCAGATTCAGGATCCCGTAAACATAAATTCTCAACTGCCTGCTAAAATAGCTGTAGGCAATCGCTATAAGAACACCAGCCGCTCCCGACAACATAAATGCCAGAGGCAAACCTCCTGTTCCCACATTTTCCAGGAACATAGTAGTGACTCCAAGCTCCAGACTGCCCGCAAATATTCCGGTACAGAAAGCCTGTAAAAGCAATGCAGCAATCATAAGCCGGTCTCCCTGGGCTATCTGAAGCAGCTTTCCTAAGCGATTCCACATATAACTTAAAATTAAGCAAATAATTGAATAATTGCAGGTAGAAGAAATGAATAGTCCTGGCTTTTCACTTTGTGATCTTATTCCTATCTTGAACTCTTATGTTTGGCCCGGATAATGAAACTGATAAGAAGATAGCCATCCGGCGTGAGGTGGTATTTGTGATACTATCCGGATTATTCCTGGGTACCCTGGCCATTCTGAACATCCTTGGGATATCGCGGCAGATAGATCTGTCATTCAGTATTGGTTCTCTGAGGATCCCCTTTGTGGTTTTTGTGGGGGTTCTCCCTTACCCGGTCACTTTTCTCTGCACCGATTTTATCAGTGAACTTTACGGGAAAAAAAGAGCCAACATGGTGGTATGGACCGGACTGGCCCTGAATGTATGGGTCCTGTTCATCCTCTGGCTGGGTGGAGTGTTGCCACCGGAGGTGGAACTGGTTTCGGGGGTGCCTGATATACACCACCCCGATCACACCTTCTTTCAGGTGAGAAAATGGACCAGCATGGCCACCCTGGCTTCCATGATTGCGTATCTTTCCGCCCAGCTGGTGGATGTCCAGTTGTTTCATTTTTTAAAACGTCTTACCGGGGGGAAAGCACTGTGGCTCAGGAACAATGGTTCGACCCTTACCAGTCAGCTGGTGGATTCCATCGCAGTGATCCTGATCACTTACTTCTTTACCAATGCCATATCGATCATCCCTGGGGAAACTGTGGCCCATGGACTGCTCATCCTGGTCCTCTCCAGTTACATTTTCAAAGTGGTGGCAGCTCTTGCAGATACCCTGCCCTTTTACCTGGGTACCAGGTGGCTTTCCAGGTACCTGCAGATTGATCCCATCAAAGACTACCATGCTCCCCCGGAAAAATAAAACCCCGTCCGACAAAGCGAACGGGGTTGGAATCATTGCTGCAGCAATGAACCTTATTGAGGAAGCCTAATTGAAATTGATCTCCAGGTTGGCAATGGTCGTGGGATTATAGGGTGCCAGACCAGAAATCCTGTCCACCAGAGGGAGATACTCGGATCCGGGAGCCTCACCCCCCTGAACGAAGCCATGCTTATTGAAGAAACCGGGAGCTTCGGTGTTTGCCAACCAGGCATTCAGGATTTCATCACTGGCATGGGGCCAGATAGTTTTCACCTCACTGTAGAGTACATTGTAGATGGAATATTCCTCCAGTAAAACGGCGCGTTCTTCTGTGTCGACCGTACTGAGCGGGAGACCCAGTTCGACCACAGCCACATCATCCTCTCTGGAGGCTGAAGCCACAAAGGCCCAGTTGTAGCCCACTTTTTCGGTAAGGAACTTGGCATTGGGGTGACTGGAGTTTCCATAGACGTCCACTTTATCACCTTTCTGGCCCACAAACATCTTCATGCCATCCATGGCAAAGGGTGCCAGCAGGGGATCGATGTCCGGCATGTCGGCGATGGACACAATCATGTGGTGGTCGTAACCCAATTCACCGGCACCGCTGTAATCGATCCGGAACATGGCCTGGGCCATCTCCCTTTCGTTGGTGCGATCCAGATTGTAGGGTTTGATCAGAGTGACTCCTTCTTTGGGACGGCTGTTCCAAAAGATCTGCATGGCTATGCCGCCATCG
>SPBY01000318.1 GCA_004525825.1 Bacteroidia bacterium | reverse complement strand
ATTTCAGCCGATCAGATGTTGTACTATTACAACCAGCGAGGTGAGATGAAACTGATCAGCTTCAGCGAAGGTAAAATGAAGGAGGTCAGTTCCTTTAAGATCACAAAAGGCACCATGCACCACTTTTCTCATCCTGTGATCTACCGCGGGGTGCTATATCAGAGGCATGGAGATGCCCTAATGGCCTTTGATATCCGTGAAGCTAGTCAGTGAGTTGTTTTTGCCAGGGAATACGGCCAGTTTCCTGAATGTGCTCCTGCAGGGCTGAGCGAAGGGACTGATAGATTTCAGATTCCACGGTTTCCAGTGGATTTTGTTCATAAGGATCCTTCCCCACATTGAAAAACTGAATGCTTTCATAGGGGGTATTCTGAAGGATCTTGTAATCGCCCCGTCGTGCGGCGTAGTAGGCCTGTCCACCGTATACCTGACCTTCCCGCCTGACCCAGAAGACAGTTCTGCCGGAAGGGGGTCTGATTTCACCTTTCAGCTCTGGAAGAAAGCTATCCCCATCAATACTGGAGCTTAGCTCTGTTCCTGCTACTTCCGCAAAGGTGGGGAAGAGGTCCATCAACAGGGTAAGCCGGTCACTGCTGCTTTCCGGAGCGACCTTTCCTTTCCAAACCACAAAGGCAGGGACCCTGATTCCTCCCTCATACATATCCTGCTTTCCTCCTCTTAAAGGCCCGTTGCTTTGCTCATAACTGAGTGCTCCCCCATTGTCGGAAGTAAATACCACCAGGGTATTATCCATCAGTCCTGACTTATCCAGGTATTCCATGATCCTGCCCACATGGTGATCGAGGTGCTCAATAAAGGCCACATTCTTCGCTCTTTTCTCGCTGAGTCCGGGTTGGCGTTCCTTCACCCTGGCCAGGAACTCATCGGGAGGCTGGATGGGAAAATGTGGCGCATTGTAGGCCAGGTATAGGAAGAATGGCTGGTTATCCTCTGCCCGTTCCTCCAGGTACTCCAGGGTCCAGTCGGTGAACAGGTTGGTGGCATGTCCCTCAGGATCAATAAGATCCCGGTTAAATCTCATCCAGTTTACCCCTCCCCTGAGGTGGGCCCAGTAGTCGTCCATCATATCCCCCAGAAAGCCTTTAAAATAATCAAATCCCCGGTCGTTGGGGGTGTTGGGAGCCTCGAATCCAAGGTGCCACTTTCCAATGATGGCGGTATGGTAGCCTTTCCGATTCAAGGGTTCGGGGATCAATATCGCGCTTGGATCCAGGTAACCCCAGCTGTTGTTCTCAAACTGCCGGATCACTCCCGGAACCCCAACCATATCGGGATATCTGCCTGTCAGCAGAGAGGCCCTGCTGGGTGAACATACGGTAGAATTAGCGTAGAATTGAGTCATCCTCATGCCCTGTTTAGCCAGCTGGTCTATGTGTGGTGTTCTGAGGTCAGTGGCCCCCTGGCAGGACAGATCGCCAAAACCCAGGTCATCCACCATGATACATAAAATATTGGGTGAAGCTTGGGATTCGCTTAGACCGCTGTTTTTCTGGCCAGAAAGATTGATGACTGCCATGATCCATACCAGGCAGGCTAAGTGATGCTTCAGTTTCATGTTCAGAACATTTAAATTTCTCCTCAAGTTGCAAATCTTTTCAATAATCGAGCGATACCCTGTCCGACTATTTGATATCACCTTCTTTATTCGTATTATAACACATTTTTATATGGGAACCAAGACCACTCCTAAAGCTTCTGAAACACGAGGAAGAGCCGCCTTTAACAGTCTGAGGGAGAGGGGATTTTTCAAGTATATTGGCAAAAACCTGCTACTGATTCTATTGGTATATGCCATGGTGATCTTCATTGTGTTCCTGGTGGGTAAGTACCTGGTTGATTTCAATGCACTCTTTGGCGGGATTCTCGGGAGGCTTTCCAACAGCTTCGTCATCCTGCTCTTTTTTGCTTCCGAATCATTTACCGGAATGATTCCTGTGGATCTCTTTGTAATCTGGACTCAGAAATTTGCATCCCCCATGCCGTGGCTTGCCTTGCTCGGAGTCCTTTCGTATGCTGGAGGTGTCATTTCTTATGGAATTGGAAAGTGGATTTCCACCATGCCCAGAATCAAGGCATTCTCGGAACGGAAGCTTGTAAACTACATGGATTTTGTCCACAAATGGGGAGGCGCATTCATAGTAATTGCTGCGCTTCTGCCATTTACCCCCTTTTCGCTGGTGGTGATAGCTGTTACGCTGTTCAAATATCCGTTCCGGCTCTTTCTGCTGTTCGCCCTGGCACGACTGGTCAGGTTTGTACTCCAGGGAATCTTCTTCTTTGACCTGTTGAAGGTGGACCTCTGGATTATATAGCTTTTTGGTTTTGAAATAGATCTGAAAGAAGTACTTCCATGGAAAAGAAAAGCGAAATGACTCCGCAGGAAATGAAATCCCTGCTCAATAAAATCATTGTCAGGTTTTCACTTCTTCCTATAGTTCTGGGGCTTCTTGTTCTTTTGCCTGCAGGAACCTTTAATTTCTGGCAGGTATATGTATATGTGGGTATTCTGGTGCTTCCCATGATTTGTGTATTGTTCTATTTCCTTCGCTTTGATCCCAGATTCCTGCTTACATGTGCATCTCGGCAGACATAGTCATCTTGCTGGGCTACCTGAGTATATTCTTTGTGTTCAGGCAGAACAGTTATGCATCAAGGATAATTGAAGTGGATGAAGAACAAAAGGTCATTTCCACCGGCCTCTATGGAATAGTCCGTCATCCCATGTATGTGGGTGTACTGATCATGTTCATACCCACTCCACTTGCTCTGGGTTCTTACTGGGGACTGATCCCCTTTGCCCTTCTTCCCCTTTCGCTTACACTTAGAATTCTGAACGAGGAAAAGGTCCTCTCTGAAAACCTGAAGGGATACAAAGAATACTGTCAAAAAACCAGATACAGGTTAATTCCCTTTCTGTGGTAGTAAATAGGTATTTTGTTGATTCCTAGTCGCTTATTCTTTTTCCGGGGTGGACGTACGGATTAGTTTCATATACTGGTCCAGGTGACTCTCATAGAGCTGACGAGGTGTGCTGCCATGCTGCAAACATAGCGAAGCGGCATATCCCACGGCAGCCCCCATCTGACCGGTGGTACGCATCACTCGGGGCCCACCCAGACCTATGTGGCTGCAGCTGAAACACCTTCCCGCCATAAACAGGTTGCTGATGTTCTTTGAATAGAGCGACCTGTAAGGGATGTAGTAGCGTTCTGCCTTATAGTACATGGCTTCAGCGAGGAAATCAGGTTTGGACTCATCCATAAGGTTTTGCGGATAATGCACATCCACTTCCCTGATCTCCTCCACCACTGCATCCGGAAATGACCTGGATTCCCGCATGTCGTTGAAGGTGTAGATATAATCACCCACAAGTCGCCTGGATTCCCTTTTTCCCAGCAAATAGGAGACCCACTCCAGTTTCAGGGCTTCCATACCTTCTTTCTTCTTTTCGTTGAAAAATGAGCCGTATATGGCCTTTAACATGTGGTCGCGGATCTGCTCTCCCTGATCTATCTGATGCCAGCGCTCGCTGATCATTTCCCAGTTCCAGGTACCTTGGTTTGCCGAATAGTCATCAACCACTGGCATGGCCCAGGGCACTTCCGGAAATTCGCAGGCCGAATCGGAGTAATAAGTTCTCCAGAGAACGGAGGCGCCCAGAACTTGCCGGTCCTCCTTTTCGGGGCTCCACAACTCCCCATACTCCTCCCACGACTCACCATACTCAGAGGCCGGTTCTCTGCCATAGGAGAATTCCGCACCGGCCCAGTATCCAATCCACCCATCGCCGGTACAATCGATGAAATAGGGTGCGACAAAGCGGATTTGCTCCCCGCTGGCAGTATGCCGGGCATCCACAGCGATAATCTTCTGCTCGCCGGTGAGTGCATCATAAGCCCTGTAGTTAAGGAAGAGGTGGATGTTCTCATAGCTCTCCATGTGCTGATGCCGTTTCTTCTCATCGGCATAGGCCATGGGAGACCCGTTGGGATAATGTTCCGTATCCAGCATTTTCAGGATTCGCTCAAAGTGACCGTAGATGCCCAGTGTGTGCACCCTGATTTCCGTGCTTGCATTTCCTCCCAGTACGGGCCGGTCATGAATCAGCGCCACATTCAGGCCCTGTTCGGCAGCTGCAATGGAGGCTGCACATCCGGCAATGCCCCCTCCTACCACCACCAGGTCAAATTCCAGTTCCTGTTCCGGCACCTCACCCTTCCCGGTAAGCCGCATCCGCATGTCCTGCAGATAATCTCGTTGATTGGTGGGGGCCCTGTATTTGTTACTAAAGTATAAAGCATCGCACCTGCCGTTAAATCCAGTCAGGTCCTCAAGTTCCACCACTGTCGTTCCCCCTTGTACACTTACCTTCCCGGCATAGTTCCATCCCCAGCCTTTGTAATGGCCCATGGTTTTGGGCAGTTTCTCATCACCCACAATGATATTGAATTGTCCGGGTGGATCCCAGGGCCCTGGTGCCCAGTCTGTGGTCCGGGCCCAGACGTGGTAGGTTCCCCTGGAAGGGAATTCCAGGGTGGTGGAGGCATTTTCCACCACAATGCCCATGCCATGGGCCATCAGATAGGGCGATCCCACCTGCTCCACAAACTGGGGGTCCACCACCCATCCTCCCCTGTTTTCAAAGCTCTCGCACTCCAAAAAAAGCTCCTTGTGGCATCCGGCTATAAGCAGCAGGACAGACATGAGAGTTGTCCACTTAAATAAATTATTAAAATACATTAAAGATTTTATAACCAGCATATTGATATATATTATAT
>SPBY01000035.1 GCA_004525825.1 Bacteroidia bacterium | reverse complement strand
TGGATCCTGAATACCTTGCCAGTGAACTTTACACCTGGGTATACTTCTGTGCTTATGGTGGCTGTCATGCCTTCCTTCACCAGGGGCAGATATTTTTCACTCAGGTTGACCATCACCTTTACCGGGTCCACCTGTATCATCGATACCAGGGCTGCTTTCCCGACGGGGGTATTGGGGGCAGGAGAGAAAAGTTCTCCGTCGTTGAAATACTTTCCGGTAATGATCCCTGAATGGGGTGCCCTCAGCAGGGTATTCTCTTCGAGGTTATTCAGGACCAGTTCGGTGGATTCCACCTGTGCCTTCATCTGGTCATAAGCCTGTTGAGTAATGGAACCATAGCTGAGCAGGGTGTCCATGCGGGCCAGGTCTGTTTTCAATTGCTCATATTGCAGACGGGTCTGGTCCATCTGGGTGCGGTCCATCTCCACCAAAAGTTGTCCCTTATTCACACGATCGTTGATTTCCACTTTCACTGAGCGGATCCTTCCCTGAATTGCAGGTGAGAGATAGGTCTCTTCGAAAGCAAGCACAGTGGAGGTACTTCTTTGCTCTACTGCTGTTTCGCGATAGACCAGGTCCATTACTTTTACCGGTTGCGCCTTTACCTCGACGGCGGCGCTTGTGGTTTCAGCAGATGCACCCGGGGCTTGCATATCACAGGAAATCAGGTTGGCGCCAGCAATGGCGGTGAGCAGGGCAATCTTTATTGTTTTCATCTTAAATATAGTTTTCATAATCGGTCTTGATTTCAGTATTTTGGGCTATAAGGTATTCATCAATTTATCGAGCTGCAGCTTGGCATTCATCACCTGCATAATGGCATTGATGAAGTTGGTTTCGGCATCCAGGTAATTGTTGTTGGCCTGTGTCAGATCCAGACTGGTAGCCATCCCTTGCTCGAATTTTCGGCGGTAGCTGTCATACACCCTCTGGGCTACTTCCCTATTCTCCTGTTGGGTATAGAAATTTTCCAGCGAGCTTGCCAGGTTGTATTTGAACTGCTTTTCCTGCAGGGTCAGCTGGTCCTCCAGGATGCTCTTGTTGGTCTGAGCCATGTTGTAATCGATCTTCGTCTGGTCGACCCGTGCCTTCCTCATTCCGCTGGAAAAGATGGGTACCGACATATTGAGTCCGACCAGGTGGTTTGGATTCATATCAAAACCGGAGGTAAGGATCTTGGCGTTGTAGTTATAGAAACCGGCAATGGTGGGGGCATAGTTCCATTGCTCCAGTCCCACCATTTTTTTACTGATCTCCTCCTGGGTTTGCAACATTTGGTAAGTGACGTTGCTTTCCATGGCAAAAGGAATCTCCAGAGCACTTTCAGCCTGCATTTGGGTAAATAACATTTCCAGGCTGTCGGTAAGCACCAGGTCCACGTTGGCCTCAATACCCAGCTGGAATCGGAGCATGTTGTAGTTGAGCTCCAGGTTACGCTCCAGGGCATTTCTTGCATCGGAGATCTGGTTCACGGTGATCCTTAGCTGGTCCACATCGGTCTGCTCTGCCATCCCGCTCTTGAACATCATCCTGGTTTGTTCCAGGGTCTCTTCCAGGTTGGCCACGTTTCTTTCCAGAATATCAAGGGACTCTCCGGTGATCAGCACCAGGTAGTAAGCGCTGATCACTGATTCTTTGATGTTCAGTTCATTGTACTCGTAGTTCTGTTCAGATATGAGCTGGGCAAGTTTGGCAGTCTGAACCCCCACGATATACTGTCCGCTGAAGATCATCTGGCTTAATTGAAGCTTGGCGGTACTCTGGTCGGACAAAAGAATGGTGGTGGGGGGTACCATGGATTGAAGCACGCCGTCCATATAGTTTCCAGCCTGGTGGTTCAAAAGATCCTGGGGAGTTACAGAGGCAAAGATTGGATTGGCTAAGGTCGCATTCGCGGCATCCAGATAATCCTGTTCAGTGAAGGCGAAATCGGGTGCTCCAAAGTTAAACTCCATCTGGTAATTGAAGTAGGACATGTAATCCACTGATCCGTCCACCTGTGGCAGTCCCTGTGCAATGGCTTCCCAGATGCTCCTTCGGGAACGCTCCACTTCGAGGCGTGCATTCTGCAGCGATTTGTTGTAAGTAATGGCATAATCTATGGCACTCTGGAGGTCCAGGACCAATTGATCGGGGAGTTCCTGGCTGACAACCGGTTCCTGGGCCACGCCCGGGAGGATCATTCCAATGGCCAGGACCATGATCAATGCTATTCTGCTCATACTGTTTTTCATATCAATGGTATTTTTTGTGCTACTTTATTTCTACTGATACATGATGGATTTATAATCCTGAAGGAGTTTTCGTCCTTTCTTGGTAGATAATCCCCTGAAATAGGGAATGATCATGTGCTCGAATAAATCTTTATGATCAAATCCGGCCCCCACCAGGCTGCTGTCGTGACCGAACAGATCGAACAGGGCATGGAGGGCCCGGTTCACAATGTCCATGTGCAGGTCGTCCCTGAAAATCCCCTGTTCCATGCCGGTTTCAAAGAGTTTCTGCGTGATGCTGAAATCACGGATTTCGCCCGGATGGGCAAACTCCCTATAGACCTTCCTGTGGTATTTTTTGAAGTCATGAAAGAAGAGAGGATTCATCTGTGTCACCCGGTTGACGGTCTGTTTCATGATCCTGAACAAGGCCTCTATTACATTGTCCGATTCGTCGATGGTCCTGAGCGCCTCCTCTTTGGTCTGGTTCTGATAGTAATTAATCACCTCCAGCAGCAGGGTATCCTTATCTTTAAACCTTTCGTATATTGTTCGCTTGGAAATTCCCATCTCCTCGGCCAGGGAGTCCATGGTCATGCTTCGGATGCCAAACTTTCCGAACAGCACTCCCGCCTCTACAATGATTCTTTCTCTGACTTCCACGGATTTGCAAATTTTTGGCAAGTATATGAAAACTTATTTAGTTTTTTACGTTTTCCGTAGTAAATTTTGTAAAAAATCGGTGAACGGTGATTTGGGGTCGGTGAAGTATATATAAGGTGCGCGCAAGCCCATTTTTTTACTATTTTTGCGGGCATGAATATTGCATCAAAATACGATCCCGCCAGTGTGGAGGACAAATGGTACTCCTACTGGTTGGAGCAAGGCTTTTTCAGATCTACCCCCGACGATCGTGAACCATATTGTATTGTGATCCCGCCCCCCAATGTAACCGGGGTATTGCATATGGGACATATGCTCAACAATACCCTGCAGGATGTGTTGATCCGCAGGGCACGTATGCAGGGAAAAAATGCTCTCTGGGTACCAGGAACCGACCATGCCTCCATCGCTACTGAAGCTAGGGTAGTCAGCAAACTGGCTGAGGAGGGGATCAAAAAAACCGATCTGTCCAGAGAAGAGTTCATTGAGCATGCCTGGGACTGGACCCACAAACATGGGGGGATCATCCTGGAGCAGTTGAAGAAGCTGGGAGCATCGTGCGACTGGGACCGCACCTGTTTCACCATGGATGAGTCCCTGTCGGAAAGTGTGATACAGGTCTTTGTGGATCTGTTCAATAAGGGACTCATCTACCGCGGGGTCCGCATGGTCAACTGGGATCCCCAGGCACTTACCGCCGTCTCAGACGAGGAGGTATATCATAAAGAAGTGCAGTCCCACTTGTATTATGTGAGGTACAGGGTGGAAGGGGAAGATGATTATATCACCATCGCTACCACACGGCCCGAGACCATCCTGGGGGATACCGCAGTGTGTGTGCATCCGGAAGATGAGAGATTTGCGAAATTTCATGGAAAAAAAGTACTGGTTCCCCTGGTGAACCGGCCGGTGCCCATCATCGTGGATGAGTATGTAGATCGTGAATTTGGTACAGGTGCATTGAAGATCACCCCTGCCCACGACATCAACGATTACGAGCTGGGTATCAGGCACAACCTGGACTCCATCGATATTTTCAACCATGACGGAACCCTCAATGAAGCCGCACAGATTTTGGTGGGAGAGGATCGCTTCAAGGCCAGGGAGCTGATTGTTCCGGAACTGAAAAAGGCCGGAAACCTGGTAAAGAGCGAAGACTATATAAATAAGGTGGGATATTCTGAGCGGACCGATGCGGTGATTGAGCCCAAGCTGAGTCTGCAGTGGTTCCTGAAGATGAAGGAGCTGGGTGGCCCGGCGCTGGAGCATGTGATGAACGACGATGTTCAGCTTCAACCCTCCAAATTCAAGAACACCTACCGCCACTGGATGGAGAATGTGAAGGACTGGTGCATTTCGCGCCAGCTCTGGTGGGGACACCGGATTCCTGCCTGGTTTTATGGAGAGGGACCCAAGGACTATGTGGTGGCCGCAACTGAGGCCCAGGCATTGAAGCTGGCTCAGGATATTTCAGGCAACGCAGCACTGAAAGCAGAGGATCTGAGGCAGGACGAAGATGTACTGGATACCTGGTTCTCTTCCTGGTTATGGCCCATTTCGGTGTTCGACGGCATCCGGCATCCCGACAACGAAGACATCAACTATTACTATCCCACCAACGACCTGGTCACCGCTCCGGATATTCTCTTCTTCTGGGTGGCAAGGATGATCATTGCGGGCTATGAATACCGGAACGAGAAACCCTTCGACACGGTTTACCTCACCGGGATGGTCCGGGATCATAAGCGAAGGAAAATGTCCAAATCCTTGGGCAACTCACCGGACCCCATAGAGCTGATGAAGAAATACAGTGCCGATGGGGTAAGAGTGGGGATGCTACTGTGTGCACCAGCCGGGAACGACCTCCTCTTTAATGAGGCACTCACCGAACAGGGTAGGAACTTCAGCAACAAGATATGGAACGCTTTTCGCCTGATCCAAGGCTGGGAAGTGGATGCTGACCTGGAGCAGCCGGCCCATTCTGCCGAGGCAGTACAGTGGTTTGAAGCTCAGACGAACCGGGCTTTCATTAATACAGAGGACCAGTTTAAGAAATACCGGGTTTCCGATGCCCTGATGATTGTATACAAGCTCTTCTGGGACGAATTCAGCTCCTGGTACCTGGAGACCATCAAACCGGCCTATGAAAAACCGATTGATGCACTTACATATGAACGAACCATTGGTTTTATTGACCAGCTGCTCCATATGCTTCATCCCTTTATGCCCTTTATCACGGAGGAGATCTGGCAGCTGATCAGCGAGAGGAAGTCAGGCGAAAGCCTGATGGTCTCCCCCATGCCTGCTCCCAAAGGATATAACGATGAACTGGTGGATCAGTTCGAGGACCTGAAGCAGGTAGTAACTACCATCCGTAGCATACGTAAGGAGAATAACATTGCTCCCAAAGAGACTTTGAGCCTGATGGTGCGTTCCGCTTCAGGAATAGCATATCACAAGCACTTAGAACCAGTAATTAAAAAACTGGCCAAACTGGGAGAGGTGGAGGTCATTTCAGGAGAACCTGAAGGGGCCATTTCTTTCATTGTGCGGAACGTGGAGTATTTCGTTCCTGTGGGCACCATGGTCAACGCTCAGGAGGAGATGGCCAAACTGGAAGAGGAACTTAAGTATACCAGGGGATTCCTGAACAGCGTGCAGAAGAAGATGAGCAACGAGCGCTTTGTTCAGAATGCGCCTGCAGCGGTGGTGGAAAAGGAGAAGCAGAAGATGGCCGATGCCTATGGCAAGATTGCCGTGCTGGAGGCCCAGATTCAAAAGCTTAAGGCGCAAGCCTGACCCGGGTCCATTGCTCGTCTTTCAGGGCATATTCTATCCGGTCGTGCAGGCGGAACTTGCCCCCCTGCCAGAATTCAATGCGGGAGGGGGTGACGGCAAATCCACCCCAGAATTCCGGTCTGGGAATCACTTTTGATCCCTTGAATTTTTCCAGGTAACGGCGGTACTCGTTTTCCAGATATTCCCTGTGGGGCACCACAGTACTCTGGGGAGAGGCCCAGGCTGCCACCTGGCTCTCAAAGGGCCTGGATTGAAAGTAGCGGTCCGATTCAGCATCTTCCAATGGCTCTGCCTTTCCTGCAATCTTCACCTGGCGCTCAAGTTCGGGCCAGTAAAAGTGGGCAGCTACCCGGGAGCTGCTTTGGATCTCCCTGGCCTTTCGGCTGCTGTAATTGGTGAAGAAAACCAGGCGCCCCCGATCAATTTTTTTCAGCAGAACTATTCGTGAAGATGGATTCCCGTCTTCTTCCACCGTGGAGAGGGTCATGGCAGTGGGATCCAGATTTTCTGATTGTCTGGCCTGCTCCATCCAGGCTCCGAACAGCAGCATGGGATCGGACGGCAGTTGGGCATCGTCCATCCGGTCCAGGCTGTATTCCCTGCGAACCTGCCCCAGGTCCTTATCCGAATTTTCATCCATGTTTAGAAATCTGCCTTCAGACTGAGATCCAGACTGTTGATTTGGTGGGTCAGAGCACCTACAGAAATATAGTCAACCCCGCATTCTGCATAGCTCCTGATGGTTTCCAGGCTAATCCCCCCCGACGATTCGGTTTCCACCCGGTGGTCGATCAGCTTGACCGCTTCTTTGGTCTGTTCTACCGAAAAGTTATCCAGGAGGATTCTCCGTATGCCTCCAAAGGTCAGTATCTCCTTGATATCCTCCAGCGATCGCGCTTCCACCACGATCTCCAGGTCCAGCTTCTTCTCTGCCAGGTAGGTCCTGGTTCCTGAGATGGCTGCTTTGATACCCCCGGCAAAATCTATATGGTTGTCCTTGATCAGGATCATGTCATCCAAACTGAAGCGGTGGTTTACCCCGCCACCCAGCCTTACAGCCTCTTTTTCATGGAATCGCATGCCGGGGGTGGTTTTCCGCGTATCCAGTATTTTTGTGCCGGTTCCTTCCAGCAATCTTACGTATTCACGGGTGGTGGTGGCAATACCGCTCATGCGCTGCATCACATTCAGCACCAGGCGTTCGCATTGAAGCAGCGAATGAACCTTGCCGCTCACACGAAAAGCCACATCTCCCGGGGCAATGGTGGAGCCATCTTTCTTCAGAAGGTCGAAGCGGATCCCGGAATCGAAACGATGAAACACCTGGTGGGCCACTTCGACACCGGCCAGGATTCCCTGCTCTTTTACCAGAAGTTTAGCGGAACCGGAAGCACTTTCCGGAATGGTGCTGAAAGTGGTGTGATCCCCATTCCCGATATCTTCGAGAAGCCACCGGTCAATTACAGAATCAAGGTCCCGGATTGAGTTCATATTGAGACTCTTTTTCTATACTCAGGTAATAGATCAGCCGTAAGCCCTCTTTGCTGATGAAAAACAGATTGACCCTGTAGGTGCCGTCCGAGGTACTCAGGGTCCCGATGGCATATTTTGATTGTTCTTTGGTCCCCTCAAAGGAAACCGTGAAACCTGTGGGCTTGTGTTTCTTAAAGAAACTCTCCATGATCCTGGTGGCCTGGTTCTTACTGCATTCATAATCCTGCTCCAGGATGGACATCTCCAGGCTTTGATGAAAATATTCAGACATGGTCGATGCGTCTCCCTGACCCATGGCCTCTACCAATCCTTCGGGAACAGTCTGGCCCAAAACTTGTAGCAGAACCAGCGCGTTCAGCATTAAAATAGTTAATATCCTCTGTTTCACTTTATCTAAATATCAAGTATGTTTGTATATCACCGCAACTATTGGGCCAATACCAAAGCAGGTGCAAGATACAAAAAACCTGTCTAATCAAACCGGATGCGCATTACTCTCATTGAAAGTGGAAAGACCAGGGATTCTTTTATCAAAGAGGGTGTGGAGCTATTTCGCCTTAGGGTGGTGCGCTATGTACCTTTTAAGATTGAAACCCTTCCCGAGTTGAAAAAGACACGGAATCTTACCATGAAAGAGGTGCAGAATCAGGAGGGGGTCCTCTTGCTGAAATGGGTCAAACCCACAGACCATCTGGTTTTGCTGGATGAGCGGGGTCAGGAGTACAACTCTATTTCCTTTGCAGAGTACCTGAACTCTCTGGAGGGAAGGGTGAACCACCTGGTCTTTGTCATTGGCGGACCTTATGGATTTTCTGAGGAAGTGTACAAACGGGCCGATGCACAGCTCTCCCTTTCAAAGCTCACCTTCTCGCACCAGCTGGTTCGGGTCATATTTATGGAGCAGCTATACAGGGCTTATACCATATTAAAAGGGGAACCCTACCACCATGCCTGATCGGCTAAGATGAAAGAGAATAGTTCACATAAACGATCTGCTTTCACCTTTCAAAGGATGATCCTGTTTATTGGGGCATTTGTGTTTATGATGATCGGGATTATTTCGGCCAGTCTCTTCAGGGAGGGTAAATATTCTCAAAAAGATGTCGGGAACCTGGAACAGGTACTGCACGAGAAGGAGCGCTTTCTAAAGGAAGAATTCAGCCAGTTGGAAGAGCTGTTTTCAGAAAACAATCCTACCAGGGTGCTCGACCAAAAATCGAACGAATACCAGGACTTGTCAAACCGGGAGGGAATTTCAGTCTTCTACTATGTGGACAACGTCCTGAGCTACTGGTCGGATCATTCGATTCCCTTACCCGATCTATGGAGAGCACGCCTCAACAGGCCCTTCTTATCCCTGAGAAATGCGGATTATGTATCGGTCATCAAACCCGTAAAGGGCGGCAGACTGGTGGGCCTCATAGAGATCCGGACCCATTTCACCACTCAGAATGAATTTTTGGAAAACGGATTTCAACGCGATATTAAACTGGATCGGGGAGTAGAGATAGATTTTTTCGAAACCGATGGAACTGAACCTGTTTATAACGCGGATGGAGTGTATCTCTTTTCACTCAATTTTTCGGAAGCTGAACCTGCCTCAAAAGGATTGAGAATCCTGGCTTTTTCAAGCCTTCTTCTCTCACTGATCCTGTTGTATGCCGGCTTCTGTTCCATGCTTAGTTTTGTTTCGGCCAGGACGAAGTATCTGCTGATGGGAGTCATTAGCATTTTGATTATCGGAAGTACTCTGGCTGTGCTGAAGTACTCATTCCCATCCATGCTAACCGGGACTGACCTGTTCCAACCCGAACTTTTTGCCAGTAAGATGTATCCTTCACTGGGCGCCCTGCTGGTGGGCACTGTTTCGCTCCTGGCCCTGGGGGGGCTCTACTATCTGTACCTGAATCTGGAAGGGATACGATCCACTGCCTGGAAGCGTGGTGTGGCGGTTCTGCTGTTCCTGATCTCGGCCATTCTCCTGCTGGCCATCGAGCAGTTGATCAGCAGCCTTGTGCTGGATTCCAACATCTCATTTGAGGCGCACCGGGTCACCACCTTCACCGGCAATACCATGGTCGGTCTGGCCATTGTGATCATGTGGTTTGTGTTGTTGGGACTCTTCATGGACAAAGCCATAATCATGTTGTCCGGGCCCTTGTACAGACCGGTGTTATATGGTACTGTATCTTTGTCACTGGCCATGCTTGTGGCATCGCTTCTCCCGGGAGCTCACGCATCCTGGTCCAGCTGGTTGACCATCCTGCTGCTGTTTGGTGGACATCTCTATATGAGGTTTCATCACAAAGAAAAGATTCCATTTTCCAGGTTCATATTCCTGCTCCTGTTTATTTCGCTATTCATGACCCTCCGTTTTCAGGAAAACAATCAAATTGATTTGGAACGGCAAAGAGAGGTGGAACTGGTAAAACACTCCTCTGAACACGATCCGGTGGCGGAAATGCTCTTTAGCGAAATGTCCATGGCCATCCGAAACGATTCTGTATTTGCCCAGTTCCTGAACCAGCCATACATCCCCATTGATCCGGTGGTGACCCGCTTAAGCAGGATCTACCTTTCGGGATACTGGTCCAAGTACGACCTTGTGGTCACCGTTTGTCGTCCAGGCGACAATGTGACTTTGCCTCCTCCGGACGATGAGTATCCCTGTTATGCTTTTTTTGATGAGATGATCCTGCAATATGGAATAGAGATCCCGGAAAGCGATTTTTACTTCCTGGATAATCTGAATGGCCGGGTCTCCTACCTGGGATCGATTCCTTATTACCAGGCTGAAAGTGAACACCGGGTGTACATTGAGCTCGACTCCAAGATCTTATCCGAAGAGCTGGGTTATCCCGAGCTCTTGCTTGATGATAATTACACCTCCTTTACCAGTTCCAAGTTCTCTTTTGCCAGGTACAATGGTGGAAAACTCTTCACCCAGGATGGTGAGTTTCCCTATCGCAGGACCTGTGACCACTATACCAGCAGGGAGGGGACTTTTGAGACTATCACCTTGGAGGGTTATGACCACAGCATCTACAATGTGGATGATCAGAATACCATTATAGTGGGAAGCCCCACCATTACCCTGGTGGACAAGCTCATTTCCTTCTCTTATATTTTTGCCCTTAATTTCCTTTTGCTTGCTCTGTTTTATTTGCTTTTTACGGTTCGCATTTTGGGTCCCTCGCTTAACTGGAGTTTCAAGAACAGGATCCAGTACTCCCTGGTGGGAATTCTTTTTCTGACCTTTCTGCTGATCTGTTCAGGGACCATCTATTTTATAATCCAGCAATACCGGGCAAAGCACAACGACAACCTGCGTAATACCATGCGGTCGGTATACATTGAACTAATCCAGAAACTGGAGTTTGAGGAGGACCTGGAAAACTGGTCGTCCGACACCTATTACAACCTGGACGAGTTACTGGTGAAGTTTTCCAATGTATTCTATACCGATATCAATCTCTACAGCCAGGAGGGCAACCTGTTGGCCACCTCTCGCTCAGAGATTTTTGACCGGCAGTTGTTGAGCCAGCGCATGAACCGTCTGGTGTATGAAAATCTGACCCGCCTGAATGCTTCGGAATTTATTCATAATGAGCATATTGGAAAGATGCAGTACATCTCTGCCTATGTGCCCCTGCTCAACAGCGAAAACGAGTTCCTGGCCTTCCTCAACCTGCCCTACTTTACCCAGTCCGGGTCCCTCACCCGGGATGTTACCAACCTGGTGGTGGCGGTGATCAATATTTATATGATCCTGATGCTGGTGATCCTCCTTGTGAGCGTATTGCTGGCCGACAGGATCACGCAACCGCTCAGGATGATCCAGAACCGCATTGCCCAGGTGAGCCTCAACAAGAAAAATGAAATGATCCAATATGAACGTAGCGATGAGATCAGGGGACTGGTGGAGGAGTATAATTACATGGTGCAGGAATTGGAGCGCAGTGCCGGACTTCTGGCTCAGTCGGAACGTGAATCTGCCTGGAGGGAGATGGCCAAGCAGATTGCCCATGAGATTAAAAATCCGCTCACGCCCATGAAGCTGAACGTGCAGCATTTGCAAAGAACCAATGTGGAGGGAAAGACCGATCCGGAGATGGTGGAGCGGATCTCTGCCACGCTCATTGAGCAGATCGACTCGCTTTCGGCCATTGCACGTGAGTTTTCCGATTTTGCCAAGATGCCCAGTGCCAGGAACAGCAGGATCAACCTGGTAACCAAACTGAAGAACCTCCAGCATCTTTTTGAAACCGATGAAGACGCCAGTATTGTCATCGATCTGGGGGAGCATAAAAAGATCATGATATATGCCGACAAGGAACAGTTGATGCGTGTCTTTATCAACCTGGTGAAAAACGGGCTTCAGTCCATTCCGGATGGAAGAAAAGGGAAAATACACATCGGACTGGAAGTAGATTCGGACCTCCTGGTAAAGGTAAGATTCACAGATAACGGGAAGGGGATTCCCGAAGAAATCCGGGACAAACTGTTTCGTCCCAACTTCACCACCAAATCGGCCGGCATGGGAATGGGATTGGCCATCAGTCACAACATCATTCGTTCATTTGGCGGAAGAATATGGTATGACACTGTTCTGGGCCAGGGAACCACCTTCTTTGTGGAGCTCCCCATTTCCAAGGAAAAAAGATAACTAACCATCTATTTTTTTTGTTATATTTCGGGCTGTAAGCCACAAAGCCCCTGACTTGAGCCTAAAAAGAAGCATATATCTGGTTGTTTTTTTATTGGGGCTGACCATTCAGCAAGGTTATTCGCAGTCATTTGCCCAAATAGGAGGGGTCATCAATGACTATACTTCCATTACCTCCATCCTCAGTTACATTGTTACTGATGTGGATTCTGTGGTGGTGGTCGACCCGACTGCTTTTAGAGTAGGAGATACAGTCATGGTCTACGGTGTGAAAGGGGCCGCCATCGGCCTCGGTATCGAAATTAACATGTACGATCCCGGAGTGGATGCCCAGAATCCAAGGAATTCTGGGAAATATGCCTTCGTGCTTATTGAATCGATTGTGGGCAATACAATAATCTTCAACACAAATCTCAGATTGGAAAGCGATCCCAATAAAGGGATTCTTCCTCTGGGACCGGGCGAGATGGCACAGCTGATCCGGGTCCCTTCTTATCACAATGTCGAAGTTAGCTCATTGCTCAGTGCTGATGACTGGAATCCTGCCACAGGAGAAGGGGGGGTGGTCACCATGTTTGTCAGCGGGAAACTTCGCCTGAGCGCCGATATAGATGTGAGCGGTGCAGGATTCTGGGGTGCCCGGGTAAGTTCCGATCCCTACGAATATGGTGGGGACTGCTCTTCGGCAGATCTCATCCTCTATGATACCACCTTTTGCGATCTTTCCGAGGTATGGTCCGGACTCAAAGGAGAAGGAACCACCGATACCACCTTTCATGGCCAGTTGGGCATGCGTGGAAAGGCTTCCAGCATCAATGGCGGAGGCGGGGGGAACGCACGCTTTGCAGGGGGAGGTG
>SPBY01000536.1 GCA_004525825.1 Bacteroidia bacterium | reverse complement strand
AGAAGCAAAACCTCTTGCTTGAAAAAGTGGAAGGAAAAAGAAAATAGTTAAATTTAGGAGCATGGGACGGAAGCTAAAATGGTTCATTTTGTGTTGTGCTGTGGCAGGCTTGGCAGCAGGATGCCGCTCCTCAGAAAAGGTGGCCACCGAGGACAAGGAGGGGCACATGGCCTCGCTGTACAACCCCAGCAGGCTTTCCCTGCATCCCGATTTTTCCGTCTTTCACGAAAACAACAATTACTCTGTCCTTTATATCAGGGCCTATCCAGCGGAACTAAGGTTTAATGAGGCCAATGAACAAGCTGAGTACCGGGCTCTTCTCCAGTTGCGATATGAATTAATCCGCCTGGATGAGAATGGACAGGAAAACGTTTTGGTCGATTCGGCCTCTGTGGTTTATAAATTGTTGCAACAGGATGAGCGTAGTCCGGCATTTTTTGCATCACTCACCATCCCCGTCCGGCAGGGCCAACGATACCTGCTCATGGTGGAGACCAGAGATCTGAACAGGGGAAGCATGGGGCTGGAGTATATCTATGTGGACAAAAGCAATGCCAATAGTGCCCAGAATTTCAAGGTGATCTCCATGTATTCGGGATATCCCAAATTCATGCGTTTCTTTCTTCCGGGCGAACGCTTCAATGTGAGGTACCGCAACCGGTCGATCGACACCGTCTTTGTAAAATATTACAGGATTGAAAGCGAACTACCGCGGCCTCCCATCACTGCCACCTCGGACTATACCATGAAGTATACACCCGACACCAGTTTTGTATTTCCACTGGTCGATACGGCAAGTTACAACCTCAGAAGGGAGGGAATGTACCAGATACAGGTGGACCCGGAGCGCGATGAGGGACTAACCCTGCTGAATTTCGGGGGCTCCTTCCCCGAAGTGAAGACTCCGGACGAACTGATGGAGCCCCTTTTTTACCTGACAACCCTGGCCGAATACAGGGATTTACGGAAGGAATCCAATAAGAAACTGGCGGTGGACAATTTCTGGCTGAAAACTGGCAACAACATGGAGAAATCCAGGGAGCTGCTCAGGATTTACTACAACCGGGTAGTATATTCGAACCTGTATTTCACCTCCAACAAGCAGGGGTGGAAAACAGACCAGGGGATGATCTTCATCCTCTTCGGACCACCCAGCCGGATCCAGATGACCGGGACCGGGGAGAGCTGGTACTACTATGCCAAACGCAAAAGCAAGACAGTGGAATTCAAGTTCAGTCGCCAGCCCGACGCCTTTGCCATTCAGCACCTGGTGTGGAGCAAAACCACCGATTCACAAGTATACTGGAACGAGGCAGTTAGGTCGTGGAGAAACGGAAAGGTGTATTCAATGGGGTCCTGATGGCAAACCCCGACCATTATATCTTCGGCATTCATGCCGTTCTGGAGGCTGTGGAAGCAGGAAAGGATGTGGATAAGGTACTGGTGAAAAGAGGGGCTGGATCAGATCTTCTGAAAAAGCTACTTGCTACTTTGCGCAGACTGGAAATCCCGGTCCAGCAAGTTCCGGTGGAGAAACTGAACCGGGTCACTCAGAAGAACCACCAGGGAGTCATAGCCTTTCTTTCGGAGATATCCTACGTGGATATTACATCACTGCTTCCGACGGTGTTTGAATCGGGCGAGGATCCGCTGATCCTTTTACTTGACGGGGTATCGGATGTGCGCAACTTCGGTGCCATTGCTCGCAGTGCAGAGTGTGCCGGTGTGCATGCCATTGTGATTCCCTCATCGGGAAGTGCAGCCATCAATGCAGATTCCATAAAGACTTCCGCCGGGGCATTGCACAGGATTCCCGTTTGTCGTCAACGCGACCTGTATGCGGCAGCAAAATTTCTGCAGGAGAGTGGCGTGAGGCTGATTGCAGCTAACGAGAAAGCCACCGATTTAATACACCAAACAGATATGACCGGTCCTGTGTGTATCATCATGGGGGGAGAAGAGAAGGGCATTTCGCACGAGTTGCTCCGACGTGTCGATGCATTGGTCTCCATTCCCATGAAAGGCACCATTGCTTCTTTGAATGTGTCGGTGGCAGCCGGGATTATGCTGTTCGAGGTGCTTCGCCAGCGTGGCTAATAGTCTATGAAAGGGGTAGTTGCCTGTTAAAGCTTTCCTCCAGGGAAATAAATGTCTCGGTCCGTGAAATTCCCTTAATGGCCTGCACCTTATCCACCAGCAGGTGTTTCAGGTCCTCATTGTTTCTGGTAAAAATCTTGATAAAAATGGAGTATCCACCGGTGATGTAATGGCACTGAGTAATTTCGGGAATATCTTTCAATTGTTCTACCACTTTGGGGTAGAGGCTGGCACTGTCCAGGAAAATACCCACATAGGCGCAGGTGTCGAATCCGATCTTTTTGGGACTAATGCTGAATTCCGACCCCGTAATAACCCCCATCTTTGTCAAGCGCTGAATCCGCTGGTGAATGGCGGCCCCACTTACCTTGCACTCCCTGGCAACTTCCAGGTAGGGGATTCTGGCATTTTTTGTTACCAGCGCAAGGATCTTGCGATCCAGTTCATCGATATGGTGTGTATCCTCCATAATTCTCCACTTTGATGATCAGTTAAGAATCGCAAATGTAGTTACAATTTGAAAGAACATCACCATATTTCATGTGATATTAAACATAAATGAATCAAATAACTTTCAATGTATTTTCTTTGCCAGGTTCTGAAAATCTCCGCCGGTGGGGTCCTGGAACACGCGTAGTCCAAATTCAGGCATGATGGCCAGGATGTGGTCAAAAATATCGGCCTGGATAACCTCATAATTGGTCCATGCCTGGTCCAGGCTGAACGCGTAGATCTCCAACGGCAAACCTTTGTCGGTGGGCTGCAGGTGCCTCACCATAAAGGTCATGTCCTTATTAATTTTCGGGTGGTGCTGAAGGTACTCTTCCAGGTATTTCCGGAAGGTACCCAGGTTGGTCATCTTCCGGCCATTGGTCACCACATCTT
>SPBY01000717.1 GCA_004525825.1 Bacteroidia bacterium | reverse complement strand
GGAAGCGCAATCGTTCTTCCAGCACCTCTGCGGATGGGGGTTTAATAAAAATGGCACAGGCCCGGTCCCCGAACTCTTTCTTCAGGTTCAGTCCCCCCACTACATCAATATCAAACACTGCATGTCCACTCTGTTCCCAAATCCTGTCCAGCTCACTGCGGAGGGTGCCGTAGAACTGTCCCGGGTAGACTTCTTCCCACTCAATAAATGCTTTCTTTTCAATAAGTTCCCTGAATTTTTCAGGGGTGATAAAATGGTATTCGCGGCCATCCACCTCTCCTTCCCTGGGTGCACGGGAGGTGGCAGATATGCTGAATGTCAATTCCAGTTCCTTACTCATCAGATGCTTGACTATGGTGGACTTGCCGGCTCCGGAAGGGGCACTGAAAATGACTAGTTTCCCTTTCATTACAATACATTAAGGACCTGCTCCTTGATCCGTTCTAGTTCGTCTTTCATTTCCACCACCAGCTTCTGAATCTCCGTATGATTCGCTTTGGACCCCAGGGTATTGATCTCCCTGCCCATCTCCTGTGAGATGAAGCCCAGCTTCTTGCCAGCCGGACCCGCATCCTCCATGGTTTCCAGGAAATAGTTGCAATGGTTGGCCAGCCTGACCTTCTCTTCGGAGATATCGAGCTTTTCAATGTAATAGATCAGTTCCTGTTCAAAACGGTTTTCATCCACCGCATCTTTCTTCAGGAATTCTCCCAGGTTGTTTCCTATCCGCTCCCTGATTTGCTCCATGCGCGCTGCTTCATATTTGGCTACCTGCCCCAGCTTTTCCGCAATGGCCTTTACCCTTTGTCGCATGTCCTTGTCCAGGGAGAGACCTTCCTGATTCCTGAATTCCTGCACCTGATCCAGTGCCCTCAGGAGGGCATCCTTTAGCAGTAGCCACTCTTCGTCCTTAATTTCCGCCTTCTCGGTCCGGATAGTATCGGGCATCCGCATGACCGTACTTAGAAGCTCGGGAGAGGTGGGTAGTCCAAGTTCGCCAGCGATCTTGTAGAGTTGTTGATAGTAGCTCTTCACCACCTCTTCATTGATGATTCCCGAGGCAGCATTCTCCGAAAGTTCATAGTATAAGGAGCACTCCACCTTTCCCCTCTCCAGGCCGGAAGTGATCAACTGACGGATTTCCAGTTCCTTCTCCTTGTACAGGGAAGGCAGGCGGGTATTGGTATCCATCTGTTTGCTGTTGAGGGATCTGATTTCAATGGTCAGTTTCTTATCGGGAAGAAGGCATTCGGCTTTCCCGTAGCCGGTCATGGATCTGATCATGGGTCCTTATTGTATTTCTGGCAAATTTACTATTTATGCCTGAATAAAATCGCCCTTGTCCGGAAGTGAGTTCAGCAGGAGATTGTGCTTCATGTTCAGGTTCCGTTGGCCACGGGTACAGTAAAGCTGAAGGTGGTTCCTTCACCAGGTTTGCTCTCGACGGTGATCTCTCCTCCGTTTTTCTCCACAAATTCCCGGCAGATGATCAGTCCCAGTCCGGTCCCCTTCTCTCCCGCGGTCCCGGTGGATTTAAATTTTTCATCGATTCGGAACAATTTGCTCATGTACTCTTCCGGTATTCCTATCCCCTCATCCACAATGCTAACTTCGATATTTCTCTCCCCGGTCTCTACTTTTATCTCTACTTTTTTATCCTTGTCGGTGAATTTTAATGCATTGGTGACCAGGTTCCGGATTACAGAGTTGATCATATCCCTGTCGCCATAAGCAAAGATTTGGTCGTATTCCGAGGAGAGCAGCATAATGCCTTTCTTTTCGGCCAGCAGCTTATGCAGATTGATGTTCTCCTGAATCAGGGAAGTCAGGTTAAACCTCACCGGGTCATACTTGATCCTTCCCCGCTGTGACCTGGACCAGGTAAGCAAGTTTTCCAGCAGGTCAAGCAGGTGCTTGACCGATTGATTGATCTTTCTGAATCCTGCTTTGTGATCCTCCTCTTCTGTTTGATCAAAACTATCCACCATCAGTTCGCTTATGGAAAGAAGGCTTGCGAATGGATTCTTCAG
>SPBY01000478.1 GCA_004525825.1 Bacteroidia bacterium | reverse complement strand
TTCATCCTGTCCACAGGATTGATGGGGCAGAAAATGAATAACTTCAAAACCGACCTCTTTAGCGCCTTTCTTAGAACAGGTGTTTTAAAATACGAAAGAGCCCTGAACGAAGATATGAGCCTGCAGATTGGAGGTTTTTATACAGGATATTCTCCCGGGGATACCGATGCCAGGTTAACCGGTTTTGGAATTACTCCCGAATTCAGGTATTACCTTTCAGAAAAGCCGGCTCCCAGTGGAACCTACCTGGCTCCGAACTTTCGTTACATGAAGCTTACGGCCGAGGATCAAAGCATTAATGAACAAGCCTCCCTTACGAGCTATGGCATTGCCATAAACCTGGGCCATCAGATGGTGTTCAAGGATATTATAGTGATTGATGGCTGGATAGGGCCTGTTTATGCCTTTAGAACCCTTGACGATCCATCTGGATCGATTGATCCCGGAATCGCCTCCGTAAATGGCTTTGGTCTGAGACTGGGGATTGCCATCGGTATCGCATTCTAGGCTAGAACAATTTCCAGATACTACTCAGAACACCAGACTGAAAACAGTGTGGCCGGGTACGGAGTTATATTCTATCCGGCCACCATTCATATTCATGACCTGCCGGCTGTAACTAAGACCCACACCGGTTCCCTTCTTCCGCGTGGTAAAAAAGGGCATAAAGATTTCATTGGCAATCTCAGCAGGAATACCATGACCGTTATCAACAACTTCAATGATAAGCTGTGGTTCGTGGTGGATGGCAGATACGCTTATGGCAGGACTAACTACTCCCTCCACAGCCTGGGAAGCATTCTTTACCAGGTTCAGCAAAACATTGTGAATCATTTGCTCGTCGGCCAGGAGTCTGATGGCAGGGTCCCCGCAGCGGAATGAAAACTGGATCCCGGCATTTTCTTCATCGTTGGTAACCAGGGTTTCCAGTTTTTCCAACAGGTCGCATAACCTGAACCCCTTTCTCACCGGATCCGGAATTCTGGACAATACCCGATAGGACTCAAAAAAGGTGGTCAGTCCTTCGCTCTGCTCGGCGATGGCATCCATGCCTTTAATGGTTTGCCGGATCTTGGTCTCGGTATCCTCATCCGATCCGGATTCCCTGCGTCTCTCCGACCACACTTCTTTCAGCGTGGCCGATATGGAAGTAATAGGTGCCAGGGAATTCATGATCTCGTGGCTCATTACCCGGATCAATCTTATCCAGTCGTCGATCTCTTTGCGTTCCATCCCGGCCGACAGGTCATTGAGAGTGAATACTTGCAGGTCTTCCCCTTTAAGGTTGATCTCCACCATCTGAATACCCAACACCTTTCTGGATCCGGGTCCATCCTGCAGGGCGATTTCGACCTTCCCCAAAGACTGCATCTCCACTACCCTTTTATAAAGTTTCCGGTTCACCTCCGTTAGTGCTTTCAAATGAGTCAGATGAGGGATATTAAGAAGTCGAAGCGCCTCATGGTTCACATGGCTTACGTGACCGGTTTTCGATGCCACCAACAATCCGCTGGAGAGGTTTTCAAGGATCCTGCTGAAGTATTGCTCCCTCAGTTCGCTATTTAGCTTCGTTTCCTGAAAACCCTGATTCAGCGCATCCATGTATTGATGCAATTCATCAATAATACTGCTTCGGTGATCAGAGCTATACCTGATGGAGCTATCGTCATTTTTCAGGGCTTTAAAAAAGAACAGGATCTCTCTGTTGGTCCTGGTAAGCAGTCGGTAAACCATGACAAATTCTAAACAGATCATGATCCCCAGGAGGATGGCCAGGTGTTCCCTGGAAGAAAATAATGTCCAGCCCAGCCCCATGGAAGTGATCACCAGCAGAAAGAGCAGGGCCATCAGAGTGTGGCTGTGCTGCTTAAAGGCCATATTTTTTCATTTTATTGTAAAGAGTCTGCCGGGAGATTCCCAGTTGGGAAGACACAGCGCTTATATTCCCCCCATTCTTTTTCATGGTATATCGAATTAGCCGCGATTCTACCTCTTCCAGGCTTCCGTCAAAGGAGGCAGACTGGGATGCAGTGGCAGCATTTAAGCGAAAATCCTCTTCGCTTAAGAGCTTCCTCCCAGCCAGGATCACAGCCCGTTCCATGCTATGCTGAAGTTCTCTCACATTCCCGGGCCAGGACCACTGCTTGAGGGCTCGTTCGGCCATAGGATCCATTTGCAGACCCGGCTTGTTGTAGCGCTTCGAATAGAGCTGAAGAAACCAGGCTGCCAGCAGAAGCACATCATCGGTGCGTTCTCGAAGAGGTGGAAGTTCCACCTGAATGGTATTGATCCGGTAAAGCAGATCTATGCGAAAGGAACCCTCCTCCACCATGGCATCCAGATCCATGTTGGTCGCACAGATCAGCCGTATATCCACAGGAATGACCCTGGCATCGCCCAGTCGGGTAATGGTCCGGTTCTCAAGAACACTTAGTAGCTTAGCCTGCATGGCCATGGAAAGATTCCCAATCTCATCAAAGAAAAGAGTGCCTTTCTGAGCGGCCTCGATTTTTCCGATTCGGTCAGAACGTGCATCTGTGAAGGCTCCTTTCACATGACCAAAGAGTTCGCTCTCAAACAGGGAGTCGGGCACAGCTCCCAGGTCGACAGTTACCATGATTTCGTCGGACCTGTCTGATCGACGATGGATCTCCCTGGCAATTAACTCTTTCCCGGTTCCATTCTCTCCCGTAATCAACACATTGGCCTGGGTCACAGCCACCTTATCGACTAAAGCCATCACCGATATCATGGCCGCCGAACGGCCAATGATCCTGGGTGCCCTGCCCTTCAGTTCTGCCTTCAGGAACTCCTTATCTTTCTGTAGAGATTTGACCTGCCTCCTGGACTTCGCCAGTTGAACAGCCGTTTGCATGGTGGCCAGCAATTTCTGATTGTCCCACGGTTTCAGTACAAAATCTACTGCCCCCTCCTTCAAGGCAGTTACCGCCAGTTCGATATCCCCGAAGGCGGTGATCATAACCACCGACAGGTCCGGATCAAATTTCCGCAGTTCCCTCAACCAGAAGAGTCCCTCGTTTCCTGTATTCTGACCGGCAGAATAATTCATGTCGAGCAGCACAGCACTGTAGGAGGCTGACTGTAACTCTGAAATGATTTGCCCGGGTTTGCTGATACACTTCACTCCCGAAAACTCCCTGGAAAGCAACATATCCAGAGCCGTTAGTACATTTCGGTTGTCATCCACCACAAGTATAAGGGTATCTGTCATGGCATAAAACTACATCCGGGCCAAATCAAAAGCAATATATTGTCCAAATATTTGACACTCCATTGTCTAAATCGTGGACATTTGCGAAGTTGCATGAAAATCTACCATGCACAGATACAGCTATTTATCCAC
>SPBY01000637.1 GCA_004525825.1 Bacteroidia bacterium | reverse complement strand
GGGCCAAACCATTTCTTGAGGGAGGTTCTCTTTATTACACGGATGGCCGGATAGCCATTCACCCCGAGAGCTGGTTGATCACCGATCACATCCTTCGGGAACTGTTTGTGGATTAAGCTCAGGCAGCCGACGTAGCCATGCTGATAAGCTCTTCGAGCTTTTCACGAAGGGTATCGTAAGAGAAGTATTTTTTACCCAATTCAAAATTGAAATCTGCGATCTCCTTGGCCAGCCCCGGATTGTAAATGATCTCCGCCATTTGCTTCACATTTTCTTTGGTAAGTTCACCATTTTCAATCATCACAGTCCGGAAGCCCTTACTTCCGATATCAGGCTGATATACAGGCTTATAGTTGTTTACAAATATGGGGCGCCTGGCCAGAACCGCCTCCACAAATGCATTTCCAAATCCCTCATAGGTACTGAAATAAGTACAGGCAGTGGCTTGCGCATAAGCGTCGGACAAGGAGAAGCGAATCTCTCCGTTTCCGTTAGACAGGCCCTTGTTGTGGAAAAGGTCATAGGCAAAACTGACCTGTTCGCCCAGTTTCAGTTCATGGATCAGGTTCACCAATTCGTTGTAATAGGCACTGCCGGCATCGTCAGCATAGTTCCCGGTAATGATAAGTTTCACCTTTTTGTCGTCTAGCTCATGCACCAGGCGGATGGCCGATTCGATCCCTTTTCTACGCACAATGCGGGTGATCTGGAAGAGGAATAGATTGTCCTTGCTAAAGCCCATGTGTGTGGGCAGCTGGGCATTTTTCTCGTTCTGAACGCCAAAAACCTGATTGAAATCCATCACATTGGGAACATTTACCGAGGAACGGCCAAAACGTTCCTTCAAGGTATCGGCTGCATGGCTGTTAATGACGGCATGAACCGAATTGGGCGAGCGTAAGGGGAATACCTCTTCCACAAAATCATTAATATCCTTGTGGGGAGACAGATAACGATCGCCCCGCTCCCAGGCAAAATCATGGTCGTGGGTAATGGTGGGAATACCGGTCTTATTTACAGCTTTGTTGATGGCCATGCCCATTTCGAGGTGGGAGGGAAGGGCGGAAGCATTTTCTGAAATAAGCAGATCAATCTTTCTTTCTCCGATCCAAAGCATGATCTTTTTATAAATCACTTTTGAATAGAGGTTAAGATGCTCAATTAAATCCTGAGGATTGGTTTCCGGGTAAAAAAAGGCCTTTTTCTGACTCCAGAAACTCTCTGGTGAGAAGAAGGACATTTCCGGGACCAGGGTCTCTGTTGCGGGATCCATCGGACGCTCCTGAAATTGCCCCGACAAAGTGTAGATACGATGACCCATCGCTTTCAGCACATCAATCCATTTCTCGGTCTCCAGCGCCACACCGTCAACTCCACCGATTCGTCCGATGATAATACCGATGTTCATATGAAGCTGGTTGTTTATTCTAATACAAAAGAGGAAGAACCGATCAGTTTTCCTTCTGCATAAAGCTCCACTCTATGTTCCCCGGGAACAATCTCCCCATCGTTGATCCAGAAGATAGAAATAGGCAGGTCCTCGTTTTCGTAGTTGATGATGCGGGAGGCAGAGACCGGGATCAGTTCACCTTCTAACTCCATCATCTCCAGTTCAGGCGAACCAAGCACTACCATATCAGGCCGGATGATTCGGAGGGTGATGCGTTTTTCTCCGGCCGGAGTTACCTGATTGGCCCGGAGTACAAAATCGACCTTTGCTTTTACCATGGTTCGGACCTTATTCGTCTCTTTGTCACGCTTGTTCAACAACACAAGGTTTATCTCTGAGGCCTGGAGGGTGGAAGCCAGGTCCTTGATCTCTTCCAGTTGAATTTTGTCTTGCTCCAGCTGCTGCTTTTCGGTAGAGAGACGACGTTCGGTATTTTTCAACTGCTTATTTTCAGCCATCAGCTCCTGGTTCTGTAGATTCAAAGAATCGATTTGCACGATGTAGCTACGCAATACAGAGCGAATGGTTTCCATCTCGCGCCGGTACATTTTAATCTTGTATGCGTCGTTGGCCTGGATGGCGATCAGCTTATCTATTTTCTCCTGCTGCTGTGTCATCTCAACCTGAAGCTCCAGGTTGCTGGTTTCCAAGGTATCGTAGCGGAAGTATATGTTGCGCAACTCTCCCTCCAGGGAATCCTTTTCCATGCGGAAAAACTCTGATTTCTCAGCCAGGTCGGCCGAAACCAGGGTAAGATTTTTTCTTGTATCTAAGAGCAGGTATACCGCGATGGCCAGGATCACCACCAGCAAACCAAGCACCCCGTATAATACTCCGGTATTGGATTTATTTTCAGCCATGATTTAAGGATTAAATTTTCACAAATATACACATTACTGCGCAGGTAAGGAAGTCACTTCTTCAATGGTAATGATGTTATTTACAATGGCATAAACTGTAAGACCGGAAACAGATTTGATCCCCAGCTTACTAGTAAT
>SPBY01000235.1 GCA_004525825.1 Bacteroidia bacterium | reverse complement strand
TCCGGCCGATGGAAGGTGAGCCACATAGCGCTGAAAATACCACTCGGTCTTTTCTCGTTCGGTGGGAACACCCAGTGCCACGACCCTGCAGATACGGGGATTCAGCCTCTGGGTGATCCGTTTAATCACTCCGCCTTTACCAGCTGCATCTCGGCCTTCAAAAAGAACGACAACTTTCAGGTCCCTGGCCTTCACCCATTCATGAAGTTTCACCAGTTCAAGTTGCAATCTTTCCAGCTCACTGAAGTAGAAGCTTTTTTTAAGTTTCACAGATTTTGAGTCCGCGGCGTGTTCCTCAGACTTTGGATGCTTATGGGTTTTACTCATGGCAGGAAGTGTTCTGAGTAAAAATAGAATAAAAATGGATATGATTCAATGGCCGACCGGGCTCACGATGGGAGAAGTATATGAAAAGTAAATGCCGGCTCAGGGGTCCACCTGAGCCGGCATTCATATTAATAACTTCGTCAGGCTTATGCAGACTATTTTGCTTTGCGGGCTATGTTTGTGACAGAGGAAGCGACCAGGGCAGAATATTCATCCTGAATCTTCCTTGCAGCTTCCGCTGAACCCTCCTGTGCCACCAGTGCATTGAACCAGTCTTCACCTTCGGGACTCCATGTCCATTTATCGTTGGCGGGACTCTTGTCCAGGTTCCAGGTGATCACCAGATCATATTTCCCAGTTTCAAACCAGTGAATGACCGGCGATGCGGTACCTGCCGCCAAAGAAGCAGATTCGAACTTCTCGATAAGCTGTCTGGCAGATTCTTCAGTACCCGGCTTATAGTCCACCACAGTAACGGTGTGCCAGGAGTAGCTTGAAGGGTCAGAAGGGATGGGCTCATCGGGGTGGGCAAACAGGCCAGCGCTTATTAACAGGGCGCTTACAAATACTGCGAAATTCTTCATGTAAGTCGGTTTTCAGTGGACGTTTCTATTTTGACAAAACATACAAAAAAATGTTCACAACTCCTGTTAAAATGAAGTTAAAAAATTAAAAAAAATAGGCCTGTTTTAGAAAGGAAAATCGTTGGTCCCAAACAGACGGTCGCCGGCGTCGCCCAGGCCCGGAAGAATGTATCCTTTTTCGTTCAATCCGTCGTCCAGGGCAGCCAGGAAAACTTCTACATCCGGGTGATCTTTACTGATCCGCTCAACCCCCTCAGGGGCACCCACTATGCAAACCAATTTCAGTTCGAATGCACCCTCCTTTTTCAATCGGTCCAGCGTGGCGCTGGCACTTCCTCCGGTGGCCAGCATGGGGTCGAGGACAAGCACCACCGAATTTTTTATTCGGTAGGGGAACTTGGCATAATAATTAATGGGCTCAAGCGAGTTGTGGTCCCTTACCATTCCCACGTGTCCGATTTTGGCCGTGGGGATCAGACTGGTAATTCCATCCACCATGCCCAGTCCTGCCCTTAAAACAGGCACAAGGACGATATCCCTGGCTAGCTCCCAGGTCATACAGGACATCAGTGGGGTTTCAGTTCTGATTTCCCTTAATTCAATATTCCTGGTGATCTCATAGGCCATCAAGCCGGCAATCTCATTAACGTTTTCACGAAATTCCTTGGTCCCTGTGTTTTTATTTCTGATCAGGGTGAGCTTGTGCTGGATAAGGGGATGGTTTACAATATGAGGCATAGGGACTAATTTTTAAATACCGATGGATCTGTTTCGCGCTTTTCTCCACGGAAAGCAGCCACAAATGCCTGGCTGAAACCTGCGCGCCTGCATTGAAGCCTGAAGCTGTTTGCGGCCTGAACCGTTTCGAACTCTCCTACTGTAATCCTGTAGGCTCCTTTATAATAGTATTCGAAGGTAGAGTGATGTTCCCCTTCAATGACCACTGAAGGGGTGCTGCTGGCATTCGCATTCGATAAAATTTGCACGCGAAAGATCACCTTCTGCGGATCGGGAGCTACATCCTGTTTGGCCGCTATTGGCTTTTCAAGAAGGGTATCAGCCTTGACAAGTGCTTCAGTTTCGGGAGGGGGTGTCACTTTTGTAATGGGATCGACAGGCGATTCGGCCATGTTCTGAAGAATCATTGAAATATCCCCGGCAAGAGATTCTTCGATCCCGGCTTGATGTATTGCTGTTTCGTTTATTAATGTTCTGATGGCCATTCCCTCCGACAATGATCTCCTGGTGAAAAGCGCAAGCTGGCCACCGCGATGGATAGAAAAACCAATTTCATCCATGGAGGTATTTATGGCAGAATCCAGCTTTCGTGGCCTCTCCCATTCTTGTCCGTTGAAATGGCATACATAGATGTCATAATTGCCGTATCCGGAATGTCCGGAGGAGGAGAACCACAGGTTGTTCAAGTGATCCAGGAAGGGATAAAGTTCATGACCGTTGGAATTTATGGACGGCCCCAGGTTCACGGGCAAGGACCAACCTGTTGAGCTAAGCCGGGTGACAAACAGATCAAGGCCCCCGCTGGTGGGAAGACGGTCAGAAGAGAACACCATCACCGAGTCATCGGACGTTAAGGCAGGATGGAGGTAACGGCAGGAATCAAGGGTAAATGATATCTGGTGAAGTCCGGAGGTAAGGCTACTATCTACAGACATGCCAAAGATCTTTTCCATCCTGAATTCTCCCGGAATTTCCACATACCTTGTTGAATAACAGGTACCTTGATCACTGGTAAAGGCGATGCCTGCAGGAGAATATGGTTTAGGATCGTTGGAAAAAAGAGGCCTTCGCTTGGAAAGAAGAGCTTGATCCAGAGGTACTATGCCAATTCCTTCCTGACCGGTGCTAAGAAAAATGATGCCATCCATGAAAAAAGAGACCTCGTAGGAAGGACCTGCCAGGTGAAGATCGAGGGTGTCGGTCACCAGCCACGCTTCATGCTGTAAGGTGTCCTCATCGGCCGATGGAGGCATGGGTGAAGCCATGAAGAAGAGCGATGCAAAATGAAGAAGGTATGACGTGAATACACCCATTTGAAAAAACAGATTGATGGTAAATCAATGTTAATTTGAATGGTTTAGCAAAGATAGCTGATTTTATAAATATCGGTCAATTAATCAGTTATGCAAATATATTTTTTATTATTTCCCCTTTTTGCTAAATTGTGGGGCAATTGAAAGCAAAAAAGAGTATCAACTTAAATATTTTGACCATGAAGAAGGCACCTTATAATCATTCAGGGCTATTAGTTATTGGACTAATTATCGCATCGATTTCCCTGTTTTCGGGATGCAATACCACATCCAAGAAAAAGGATCTAGAAACAACCCCCTCAGAAGAACCTGAAACTGACCCAGACAAGGATGTGATTAAGGAATTATCCGGTTATGAGGTCCCTACCTCTTATGATATTACCAAATTGATCTATGAGGCAAATGTCCGTTACAACATGCATATTTCCAATGGTCCGGAAAAAGCCGGCGACTACATTACACAACGCGATAAGGTTCTGAACCTGGGTGTTTATGCGACAGATCTATGCTATGCCACCACGTATATGATGAAGCAGGCGACCCTGAATTACCTGGAAGCTTCAAAAACACTGATTGACGATCTGGGGATCTCCACCACTTTCAACGTCAATTATGCAGATAGGATAGAAGCAAACATCGATAACCGTGATTCTCTGATCAGTATTGTTTCCGAATCCTTTGATGATACATGGACCTACATGGTCGAAAACAAACAGGATGTGATGGCGCGCCTGGTGGTATGTGGCAGTTGGATTGAAGGAGTTTACCTTACTTGCAAGGTAGCAGCCGAAGCCGATCCCAACACTCCGTTTCTTGAGGCACTGGCCAGGCAGAAGAATTCGCTTGAAGAGCTGGTGGATCTCCTGGATCCTGTGAAGAATGTGGAGGAAGTAAAGGAGATATATGTATCATTATCCGCTATGAAGAAGGTCTTTGACGGAGTGGGTGAAGTCCTGACAGCGGAGCAGTTTAAGTCGATATCTGAGAAAATCGACTTCCTTCGGTCAAGCATAGTTTAGTACCTTCAGCCATTAATGGCTGACTCAATATAATGAAAGAAGCAGTATTAAGTGCGCTTTTGCAATTATTTGCAATAATTGCAAATGCATCGGAGGATGGTGTTTCTTTCAAAGCCAGGTCAATTGTAAAGAATTTTCTCAGGCAGCACCTGAAAACCAACCTGATTAACAAGTACCTGGTGGTTTTTGACAATTACCTGGAGATCCACCATCCACATCTTTTCGGAGGAGAAATTACCCGCCACAGGCAGACCCTTTCCGATTCGGAGAAGCTTAAGTGTATTACCGAAGAGATTAACAGGAGCCTGATGCAGCGGGAGAAATTCATTGTATTTCTCCGCCTGGTCGAATTCATCAATGAAGATGATGTGATGACTGCCAAGGAGCTCTCCTTTATCAGGACAATAGCTGACTCATTTAATATCTTCAGGTCTGAACACGACAATACCAAGAATTTTGTGCTCAATGCCTACGATCGTATTGACAAAGAAAGGATTCTGGTGATTGACAACCAGAAGTCACCCTTAGTCAAGGGGATCAGGCATATCAAGGAGAAGGAGCTGGAGGGACGGATTGCCATTCTCCACCATGAAAGTACAGATACCCTGGTCTTCCGTTACCTGGGGAACATGAACCTGTTCCTGAACGGTCAACCCATCATCCCGGAGAGGATTGAGTTGATGGAGCAGGGCTCACTGGTTACGGGAACCCATATCAGCCCTCTTTATTACAGCGATATTTCCAGGAAATTTCACCATACCGGGGAGGTTCCCAAGATCTTCTTTGTGGCCAGGGATATCGAGTACAAATTCAAAAATAGTAACAAGGGGATCAAAAAGTTCAATTTCAGCAAGGAATCAGGCAACCTCATTGGGATCATGGGGGGAAGTGGGGCTGGAAAATCCACGCTGCTCAATATACTTTGTGGAAAAATGAAACCACAATCGGGTCAGATATCCATCAATGGATATGATATCCACAAGGATCATGCTCAGATTGAGGGGCTTATTGGATTTGTTCCCCAGGATGACCTGCTGATGGAAGATCTGACTGTCTTCAGGAATTTATACCTGAACGCCAAGCTGTGTCTAAGTAATTTGTCTGAAACAGAGTTGATGAGAAGGGTGAATCAGGTGTTATCGGACCTGGACCTGGAAGATATCAAGCACCTGAAGGTAGGTAATCCCTTGAAAAAATTCATCAGCGGGGGACAGCGTAAGAGGCTCAATATTGCTCTTGAACTGATCAGGGAACCGGCTGTCTTGTTTGTGGATGAACCCACCTCCGGCCTCTCCTCCATGGGTTCCGAAAAAGTAATGCTTTTATTGAAGGAGCAGGCCCTGAAAGGCAGGCTGGTAATTGTCAATATCCACCAGCCCTATTCCGACATCTATAAGCTGTTCGACAGGTTCCTGATAATTGACAAAGAGGGCCATGTAATATACAAGGGCAATCCCATTGATGCCATTACCTATTTCAAAGAGCTTAGCAATTATGTAAATGCTGATGTGGGACACTGTGTTTCCTGTGGCAATGTGATGCCCGAACAAATATTGAAGATGGTGGAGGCCAAACAGGTGGATGAATATGGAAGGGTTACCAGTGAACGAAAGGTGGCCCCCGAAGAGTGGTACGACATCTACCTGGAAAGGATCGAATCGAAGCAAAAGATCAGGACCAAAAAGAAGCCTCTCCCAAAACTGGATTTTA
>SPBY01000661.1 GCA_004525825.1 Bacteroidia bacterium | reverse complement strand
GATTGCCCTGCATGAGCTAGGACATTCTTTTGCAGACCTGAAGGATGAATACTGGGCGGGGGCTCAATATGCCGCGGAAGCAAAAAACATGACCCAGGAGACCAATCTTCAAAACCTGAGATGGCGTAACTGGTATGGAGATGAAGAAATTGGTTTGTATGCGCATGCTGAGTCACCCACGTGGTACAGGCCTCATGAATACTGTTTAATGAGGTACCTGGGCGAAATTCTATGTGCTGTTTGCAGGCAGGGAATCATTGAAAGTATTTACGATCTGGCACCCCCAGTGAAAGCTTATGAGCCAATCACTTCAGATATTGACTTGCCCTCCGATTCGCTGGTATTTAAGCTCGATCTAACCTATCCTGAACCTAACACTTTACATAGAACCTGGCATCTTAATGGAACCCTTATTGGGGAAGATGTGGATTCAGTAGTTGTCCGGGCCTCGGATTTAGTCGGAGGAGTTAACACAGTGCTTGCTACCGTCACAGATATTTCCAGCTGGCTAAGACCTCTTGATTCTGACACCTATCATCAGACTGAAATAGAATGGAACTTGACCAGATGGGCCCTCGGAACTGAGCCACAAACAAAGTTATTGAATCATGCTGCCATAAGTATTTATCCGAATCCGGTACATGATAAACTGAATGTTCAGATTCAGGGAGATGATCCTGGAGAATCATTTATTGCATTATACGATGCCCAGGGAAGACAGGTCCAAACATTTATCCTGGAATATCCCGGCAATCAAATCCTTGATCTGACAGAACTGGAATCGGGACTTTATGTGGCCAGGATCTATCTTGAAGGCGAATATTTTTCCTCCCGGAGAATTATAAAATATTAATGCGTATTTTTATTTCTTAACCAATTTTTAATCCCCCATGTCTATCAGTGAGAGTGCCGCACGGCTGAAAATAATGATTGAGAAAGCCATTGAGGATCACCAGATCTCCCGTGCCGAGCTGGATCAGATCCTGAACATTGCCTCGGAAGACAGCCACATAGACCGGCATGAACAGGCTCTGCTGAATGAATTGCAGGATATGATTGAATCCAAAGCTGTGAAGGTTATGTTCTAGTTTTGTAGTTTTTTGTCCGGACCATTGACTAACCAAAAAAGCAAGCACAGTCAATGGCACACGAACGGACCGATAAACCCTTTCTGGAACTGATCCACCAGCATCAGAGCATTCTGCATAAAATATGCTTCGCCTACTGCCATAACCGATCGGCCAGGGAGGATCTTCAACAGGAAATTGTCCTTCAATTGTGGAAGTCCTACCCCTCTTTCAAGGGCAACTCCCAATTCTCCACCTGGATGTACCGGGTGGCCCTGAATACTGCCATCAACCTTACTTCAAAGCCCGGCATCCTGACCGATTCCAACAAAGCTCCTGAATTGGCCTATGATCCGGGAGATGACTATGAACTCTCGGAAGAAATCAGGATCCTTCATAAGGCCATCGCACGCTTAAAGAAGATTGAGAAAGCCATTATCCTGCTTTGGCTGGAGGAACATAGCTACGAGGAGATTGCAGAAACCATCGGGATCACTACAAAGAACGTAAGTGTCATAATCGTTCGTGCCAAAAACAGGCTGACCGAAATCATCGAAAAACTACAATAAGATGAAAACAACAGACATGGATTCCATAAAATCGGCCTGGAAAAACGAACAGGGCTTTGAAAACAAGACCTTGTCCCAAACCGATATCGAAAAATTCCTTCATAAAAAATCAAAGGACATAACTCAGCTATTTAAGACAGGTCTAAGCTTTGATATAGTGCTTAAATGTATCGTGGGAGCGTCCCTCATGGGGATCATTGTCCTTTTCCCTGAGAACCTGGAAGTGGTCATTGTCATGATTTGCATCCTGGGCTTGATTCTATGGGCCAGATGGTTTCAGATAAATATGTATAGACGCATTCCTCACAGGGGCATGTCCGAACAGGCCATCAGAACTTCCCTGGAAAAAAGGATAGAGTTCTACCATCAGCGCTATGTCAAATCGCTTTACATCGGAGCCCTGTCCAACTCGTTGATTCTTGTCTCAGGTTCGCTCTACTATTTTTATTTTAAGTACGGGGAGATCCGTCCCATGGACCTGGTGGATTACCTGGTTTTCGGAACAGGAATTCTTATAGCCTTTGTGTTTGGGGCCATTGTTCAGATAGCCCAGCACAACTTCCAGGTGAAGCAACTGGAAAGCTGCCTTCAGGAGATCGATGAGGATACCATGAGCGTGCTCACTGTAAAAGCGCAACGAAACAAGAAGCTG
>SPBY01000392.1 GCA_004525825.1 Bacteroidia bacterium | reverse complement strand
TGCCATGGCCACGGTATTGCTTAACACAAAAAGGTATTGGTATCCGCGGTTGTAGGAGAACTTAATGGATGAGTTGCCAGTCAGCAGATACCTCAGGTTCAAGCGGGGTTCCAGCCCAAAATAGGCCTTGGAAACCTCTCCACTGCCCACCTGCAGGGTATCGCTGATATTCTCTTCCAAGGGGGGCATGCCCGGAGTGTAGGTCCGAATCTCGGAAGGCCCCAATGCAAAGAAGGTAGAAATACGTAATCCTGCATAGACCTTCAGACGCTCAGTCAGGTCTATTTCATCGGCCAGGTAGACTGCCGTCTCCATCCCGTTTTCCAGGCCCAGGTTCAGGGGTTCCACCAGGGAACTGCCTCCATAAGGTCCGATGGTCCCACGGTCCAGTCGGTAATAAATTGAATTGGCCCCGAAACTTACTTTGTGTCGTCCCAGGGACAACCAGTCAAAATCAGCCTTCAGTTCGTAGTGGTTGATGCGGTAAGGATGTTCAAAGGCTGCTGTGCTTATTTGTGTATCAATGTTTTTGAACTGATAGCCGCTATAGATGAGTGCAAGGTTCCCGGTGATCCGCTGGTTGAAGCGATGTTGTACATCCACTGCTGCACCCGTGTTGCCATAAGCGTATTCCTGCACCGTTCCCAATTTGAAGCGATCCCTGCTCAGGTAGCCAAATACCTTCAACCGGGTTTTTTCACTGGCTTTCAAGGTATACACCCCACTCAGATCGCTGAAGCTGGCGGCACTGCTCCGAAGCATGGGATCTTGCAGGAGCTGCAGGATCCAATCAGAGTAGGTGGACCTCAGACTTAACGCTATGGAGCTTTTATCGCGCCGGAGGGGAGTTTCTATAGCAGCATAGGCCGAAACCGTACTGATCCCTGCCCTCCCCGAAAAGCGCTTCATGTTCCCCTGCTTACTACGTACATCAAAAAAAGAGGCCAACCTTCCCCCGTAGGAAGCGGGCAAATTGCTTTTATACAGGGTAAAGTCCCGGACGATTTCGGGACTGAAAGAGGTAAAAAAACCAAAGAGGTGGGAGCTGTTGTACACAGGAACCTTGTCTATGTAGATCATGTTCTGATCTGCTGAGCTGCCACGTACATTAAATCCGGCCGAACCCTCTCCCACGCTTTGCACTCCCGGAAGCAATTTCACCACATTGATAATATCCCGCTCGCCCATCATCAGGGGGACCTGCTTCAATATGCTGTAGTTGAGTCTTTCAAAACCCATCTGGCTTCCGTTCACATGATCGTGCTGGCCGGCTGTGACCACCACCTCGTCCAGTGCGATCAGCGTCCGGATCATGCTCAGGTTCACATCACCGGCCGAGTGCACCACCAGGGTGAAGCGAAGAGGTTCCATGCCCATGTTGTTGCATTCCACCCCATAAGTTCCGGGCTTGACCAGCATACTAAACTGGCCATCCAGGCCCGTAGCGGTTCCCTTTCCCTGGGAGGAAATATAGAAGGTGGCACCGATCAGGGGTTCCCCACTTTCGTAGTCAAAGATATGCCCTGTGACCAGGGTATTGTTACCCGGAGTGGACCTGTCTGCTGATCCCACCTGAATCACCTCGGGGACCCGATCCTTCCTCCCGTCGATGTAATTCTTTTCGGCCGATGTGAGCTCCTGCACGTCCAATCCGGACTCTTCCACTATGGCTTTGGATCTGCCCCCATACTCCGGCAAAGAGGCAATCAGGGTCAGGCTATCCGTAAGGAAAAGGTGCATCCACTCATCCAGGAAGTAGTTCAACCCTGCTGGCAAGAGGATGGAATCCAGAACGGGCAATAAGGGAAGATCGGAAGCTGTCAGACTCACACGTATGTTGCGAACCCAGAACTCCTTGAAAAAAAAGTGGATACCCGTTTGTTTCTCTACAGCTTCAGAAAACTCTTTAAAACCGGCCTCTTCGAAGCGGCCACTGAAGGTAAGAACCTGCTCCTGGCCAGAAAGACCCTGCAAGAAGGTAAACAATAATACCAGATATATCAATCGACTCCCTGTCACAATCCCTCCCCTTCTTCCAGAGCTTGCAGGGTGGCCTCAACAAGGTCCAACAACTCGATGGTGCCAGCTTGATTAAAGTAGAATTTCTTACTTTTCAGCAGATCCTTAAACTCCTTTTTCCGCTCCGGACCAAAGGCCTCGATGTAGCTCTTCCGGTTATGAAAATCTGTCCAGTATTCTCCCTGCTGAATCCAGAATTTCCTTTCTAATGGGCCGAAACTCCTCTGTGTATTGCCACCCCCCATGGCCTCAAGGGACCACCCGATATAACAGCTCGTTTTCCCCGAAGACAGAACCATGTAGTAGGCAGGCTCCTCTTCGCCGATCTGCATGCGTCTGAACACGTAGCCTTCCAGGATGAAGGCAGGCATCTGCTCCGGCACCGTGATCAACTGGTTCATGTGATTCTCAGGGGCCAGGTATTCAATTTCAACCTTCTGGGTGTAGAGGTTGTAGCGTAGCCTTACGTACTCGTAAAACTGATCGCCGATAAGGACCGAACCGATCCTGAACCTGCCATCAAAGAAATAAGGATTGCCCTCGATAAGGATGTATTGATTGCTGAATTGAATTCCATTGACCAGTCCCTGATCACTGCCGAAAGTCCGGTCGACCATTTCTTCGAAGGTAAGCTGGGCCACCAGGATAGCAGGCATCCAGACCAAAAGGAAAAACATCACTCCGGATCGAGGCATAGTTTCGAAAGTACCTAAAGTTCCTGAATATTGCTACAGGGGACACCGAGAATCCTTTATCACCGGGGAATGTATCCAGGTGACTCCGGTAGGTGACGCTTATTAAACCATTAGAGGAAAAATTTCCTAACTTGTTCGACTTACATTTTAAGCTTCCTATCCATGAAAAGAAATCCATCCCTTCAACTTCCCCTGGCCGTGCTCCTGTCCCTGATCCTGGCGGTTTCATTCTCCTGCAATACGCCTTCTAATACCGTGGCAGGCCTGTCGGTGGACACACTTAACCTGGCCGACGCGCTTATGCAGTCATACGTAGATGAGGGAAAGCTCCCCTGCGTATCAATATTGATTATCAAGGATGGTCAGACAGTACATCAGCGCACGTTTGGCCTGGCCAATATCGAGGAAAACAGAGCCCTGGAGGAAGATGCGATTTTCAGGATCTATTCCATGTCGAAGCCCATTACAGCCGCAGCGCTGATGATGCTCTATGACAAAGGCAAATTTCAGCTGGATGATCCGGTAAAAAACTACATCCCTGAGTTTGAAGACACCAAAGTCTGGGTGGAGGGCGAAGAAGTGGACCAGCAGGAAGATTTCACCATCAGGCACCTGCTTACACACACCGCCGGATTTTGTTATGGATGGGACGTCTCCCATGTGGATTCCCTTTACGCCCAGGCCTCTCCCGGGGGATTATCGAGTTTTGGAACACTGGCAGAGGCCGTGAATCTCCTCGCCTCGATCCCACTTAAAAACCAGCCCGGTTCCAAATGGGAATATTCTGTATCCATCGATGTGGCCGGATACCTCGTGGAGGTACTGTCGGGAATGCCCTTCGATGAATTCCTGCAAACGCGCTTGTTTGACCCGCTTGGAATGAACGATACGGGATTCGATGTACCTGAAGAGGATTTTGGCCGACTGGCCATGATCTATACCCCCAACCAGGAAAACAGGGAACTTACCCCGGTGGAAGAAATGACAAACGGTGTGAAACAAAAAGTGACTCTTTTTTCGGGCGGAGGCGGACTGGTGTCCACCATCGGTGACTACGGAAAATTTGGGCAGATGCTCCTGAACGGCGGGGAACTGAACGGGGTTCGCGTTCTGGAGGAATCGACGGTGAAGATGATCATGAGAGATCAGATGCCCTCCACCACCAAATTCAGCGAAGGCATGGGTTATGGACTTGGAGGCCAGGTGAACCTGGAAACCGGAGAATACGGCTGGTCTGGCGCGGCCGCCACCTTTTTTGTAGC
>SPBY01000196.1 GCA_004525825.1 Bacteroidia bacterium | reverse complement strand
CTAGAGAAAGCCTTCCGAACTGAAATCGGAGGGCTTTTTTATTTCAAAGTAATCAACCATTCCCTGAAAACCGGATTGGAAAACTTATAATCGTCACCTTCTCTATAAATCAGAGCTTTCTTTTGTATTGCTTTCAGTGCCTCATTCAGTGATGAACTGACAGGCAGTTTGTAGCGTATACGTGCTTCATCTGAATAGATACCCAGTTCCCTGAGTTTTGATAATGCCTGAAGAGCAGCTCGCTGAGTATTGGTTAACTGGTCATAGATGTCCTGAAAAATATCTATCTGGGAGTACATTACTTTGTTGATCCAGGTATCCGTAAAATCAACAGCTTCCTGATCATATCCGCTGATGACAAGATCGAATACAACAGAAGCAAAGAATTGTGTGTAATGCGGCTGACAATCTGATTTTCCAGGATCGTATGTATTGTATGATGTTGAATTGGAAGCCTATGGAGGGTGAATTTTTCTTTTATGAAAGAAAATAATTCATCGTGACCTATAACAGAAAGGTTCATCTTTACTGCAAACTCATAAAATGGATAACGTGTGGAAGCAAAAATATCCTCCATCATGGATTGTTTACTTCCCAGAAATATATAGGATATATGCTTATGCCTTTGAAAAGATGACCGCATCCAGTTCAGCAAAAATGGATCGATCCTGTTTATTTCCTGAAATTCATCAAATGCAATGCAAATCCGTTTATTAACTTTTTGAGAAATCTTGTTTGGGATCTCCAGAATCGTCTCAACATCTGCCTGTTGATCAATCTTATTCACATTCATCGAGAAACTGGGATTACCAAATTCATTAAACGAGACAGCAGGAGAAAGATTAGTGAAACTATCGGCAAGTTTTTTAGTAATCTTCTTTATGTCATCTTTCCAATTAAAAAGCTCGTCCGCAACTATTTTGGCGTAATTTCTGCAGAAATCATCTTTTGACCTGATATTATAGAGATCAACATAAATACATTTTGTGTTTCTTACCTCTCTGAATACTTTTTCAATCAGAGATGTTTTACCAAACCTCCTGGGAGAAAAAAGCCAGGTGGAATAACCATTATTTATCTGGGATTTCAAATAAGATATTTCCTCCTTTCTATTACAGAAAGCGCTGTCGTCAATTACAACTCCAAATTGAAAAGGGTTTTCTTGTTGCTGTTTCATCCCGGTAAATTTTTGGCGTAATATTACGTGTCGTATAATTACGTGACGTAAATATACGAATCAGCCAACAATTATACAAGAGAATCAATAATAATTGCCAATAGAGAACCCACCTGAAAAGGAGATTGGATTTTGAAGTACAAAAAACAACTTTGATATGAGTGAAGCATATCTTAATTTTATGTTACCCGGGTTCCGGACATTGCTGACGACAAACAATCCGAAAACATAATATCATGAAAGTAGATTTACTTTTGAATACAATCGCAGTTTGTATTTTGCTATTAGGTTTACCAGGATGCTCTTCAAATCCTTACATGATGATCATTGATGATATACATGGGGTATTGGGAGAAACCAATGCACCGGTATCAGTTGAAATTGAATTGGATAAAAAACTCTTAATAGCTGCAGAAGAAGGGCGTCTGGGACTTCTCGGGATCACAGCTGATAATGAAAATGATGCATTAATCCCTGCTCAACTGGAAGATTCAGGAAAGGGTGCAAACTCATATCTTGTATTGATGATGCCGGATGGAGGAGCTGGTCTTCGTAAGTTTAGACCGGTTGAAAATGAGTCTCCCTTCAACGAACTAATGAAAGTAAGCCTGGATCCGAATAGTGGGCAGGTTATCATTGAAGAAAAGGGTGAGATGGTATTACAATATAATTATCAAACGGTTTATGAAAATGATGTAATTCGAATTGGGAATGACAATAATAATAAGATTGCTTTTTCGAATATAATGTCAGGGATATATTTTGAAGAGTATTTAAAGTGTCACCCAGAGTTTCCAAAAGACACTATCGTTTCATCCGCTATTTATGCAATACCTCGCAGCGACTACATTCATCCCTTATATGGGTTAGAAGGTGAAATGCTTACAAATGACTGGCCCGATGCCGGTCATCCCCATCATCGCGGTATATTCTGGGCTTGGCCAGAGGTAAAATATGGAACTGAAAGTGGCGATATTTATGCTCTGCAAACAGTTTTTGCCCGACCAACAGGAAACATCAAATACACCAGTGGTCCTGTGTATGCAGAGATTGATGCTGAAAATTTGTGGATGTGGGAGGAGAAAGAAGCTATTGTTCGTGAACGAGCAGTAATAAGGGTATATCATTCATCCTCAGACAACAGGATTATCGATTTAACGATTAATCTGCTGGCACTGGAGGATAGTGTTACCATTGCCACACGTTTTACAAACAGTTATGGAGGCTTGAATTTACGGATGATGACTCGCGAATCACAGGAAATATCATATTTTAAAGATGAAGCTGACTCCTTACCATTACGGGCCTGGTCCGATTTTAACGGAATATTTGAAGGTGCTAAAACCACCTCAGGCTTGATGGTCTTGCAACATCAGGACAACCCTGACTATCCGGGTGACTGGGTCGAATATCCGAACCTGGCGTGGGTACAGCCTACATTCCCGTCTTCAGGGACCAGATATCCTCTTAACACGGCAGAATCTCTGGTATTGCGTTACAGACTAATCGTTCATAAAGGGGGAGAGCCGGCAAAAGATATTTCTGAGAAGAGGTGGGATGCCTATCATGCAACACCCACACCACTTTATACTTTTTAGACAGCTGAAAAAATAAAATCGAAAAACTAAATTATCATGGAGCCCATTAAAAATAATGCTGCTTTCACCCGTAGAGAATTTGTAAAAAAAACAGCTGTCGGTGCAATTGGCGCACCATTCATTGTGAATTCTTCAGTACTCAGCGGGAAGGGAATTTCTGCTCCCAGTGACAAAATAAATCTTGGCATCATAGGATGTGGTGGATTGGGCAAAGAGAATCTAAAAGCATGTGTCACGCATCCGGATGTTGTACTTACAGCGGCCTGTGATGTATGGAAGGAGAGATTAGATCCCGTGGTGGAAAAATACAAGGACACTTGTACTGCTTATTCCGATTACAGGGAATTGCTCCAACACAAGGGACTTGACGCAGTCATTATAGCTACACCTGCTCACTGGCATGCAATTCAGGCCGTTGAAGCAGCGGAAGCCGGGCTGGATATATACCTGCAAAAGCCCATGACCATGCATTTGGGTGAAAGTATAGCAGTGCGAAATGCCGTTAGAAAGCACAATGTAATTTGTCAGATAGGAACACAAATTCACGCGGATGAGCATTATCGTCGCATGGTTGAGTTGATCCGCTCTGGAAATCTGGGTGATATTGCCACTGTACGAACATTTTTTACGATGAATGAAGCTCCCAATGGTATAGGACTGGGATACAATACTGAGGAAATACCCCGGGGAATGGACTGGGATATGTGGGTTGGCCCTGCGCGGATGCAGCCCTTCAATCCCAATCTGGTAAAAGATGCATTCTATCACTGTTTCTGGATGGATTTCAGCGGTGGCTGGACACCTGGGATGGCACCTCATATCACTGACCTGCCTATCTGGGCACTGGGGCTCGATTATCCCACTGAGATCAGTGCATCAGGTGGAAGATACATTATCAAGGATGACAGCGATGGCTATGACAATCACGAGGTCATTTGGAGATATCCAAATCTGACAATGACCTGGATGCTATCATTAACAAATAGCTATGGGTTTGATTTTCTGCGTGGGCAGGAGAGCAGACGCAGACTTGGTATCTACTTTCATGGCACAAATGGGACTTTGCTGACTGATTATGATTCTCATCAGATTCTACCTGAAGGTGACAGAATGAATGACATGGAAACGCCTCCTCAATCTATTGATCCCTCTCCGGGACATGAACTTGAATGGATCGAATGTATAAAGTCACGCAAGCAGCCCTCATGTAATCCCGGGTATAATATCAAGGTTGATATCCCAATAGCACTAAGTGTCCTGGCTATGAAACTTGGAAGGTCTATAAAATTTGATCCTGATACAGAGCGTATTGTGGGTGACCCGGAAGCTGCAAAACTGGCCATACCCGAATACCGTGCACCCTGGAAATTCCCATCAGAATATTTATAGTAGAATGTCTTACTATGTTCCAAAATCAATGTAATGGATCGAAAGCTTAAGCTCTATTCATGTCTTCTAATAATGCTGTGCTCGTGTACAGATGTAAAAAAGGAATATCTTGAGCTTATCTATGGAACCGATATGGAGGAATTTACAAATCCCGAAAGAGGATTTTACAGGCCTTTTGGAGTAAAGATGAGCGCTTTTAAACCATTGGATGTGCAGACATTGCTCAGCTTAAAAGAACCGAATCCTGCCGCAGGTGGTTTTAAGGTAGGCAGTACGCTTGTATATCGTTCGTATCAATTTGATGATTTTAAGATCCATCCCCTCAATGAAGAAATTTTGGACCATATCCAGAACGACATGGATATTGTCAGGGAAGCAGGCATGAAAGTGATACTGCGTTTTACATATAGCAATAGTTGCTGTGAACCTCCATTTAATGATGCTCCCAAGGCTACCATACTTGAACATCTTCAACAGTTGAAGCCGCTACTGACAAAAAATGAGGATGTGATCGCCGTAGTACAAATGGGGCTTATAGGCCCTTGGGGTGAACAATTTTATTCTGATCATTTTGGTGATTTGGAACATGGGCCCGTCACAAACCAACATTGGCGGGATCGCAATGAAGTGATTTCTGCGCTTTTAGATGTGGTTCCCCAATCCCGCATGGTTCAAGTGCGTGCACCGTATTACAAGCTACGCTTTTTGGATGGTGAAAAAGCGCATCCTGCAAAGGCAGATGCTCTGCAAGAAAAGGAGGCTTTTAGCGGAACTGCTAAGGCAAGATTGGCACATCATAATGATTGTATTCTGGCAAATTATGATGATTACTGGACCTACAACTCTTTTCATACCTGGCCTGCAACAGTCGATACGCTTAATCTCAAGGCCTACGTCGCCAATGAGACCAAATATCTGGTTTTTGGTGGTGAAACCTGCCCCGGAGGGCCTAAAGGTGAAGACGTTTATAGTCCTTACAATGATTGCATATCAGAGGGTGGGAACGCAGAAATTTATTTGAAACGCTTCCATACTTCCTTCCTGAACACCTCCTGGTCTGGAGCTGTAAACGGGGATTGGAACAATAAGTGCATTGAAGATATTAAAAGGAATCTGGGCTATCGCTTTGTACTGAGAAAAGGGGATTTCCCCACCGAAATTAAAAATAACGAACCCACCAAAATTCGCCTGGAAATTGTAAACAAAGGTTATGCCTCTACCTATAATTACCGATTTGCAGAATTGGTTCTTCGAAACAAGGATTCTAAAAAGGTTTACAGAAAAAAAATTGATTGTGATACCCGCTATTGGTTTTCCGATGAAGTACAGGTCTTGGATTTGGAATTTGAATGGCCGGAGACAATTTCTAAAGGGGAATATGAACTTTTCCTGAACCTGCCTGATGCCAGTCCATCTCTATACAATAGAGCGGAGTACGCCATTAGACTGGCCAGTACATATCAGTCCAAGCCAGTTTGGGATTCTCTCACGGGTTGGAATCTTTTAGTACCCAAAATACAGGTCCCTTAAAAAATACTCAAATACAATGAATCTCATTCAAATACTAAAGTACTCTCTAAAATCAGCAACTTCCGTCACATCCTTCAGAAAATCGAAGTTCGGTATTTCATTTACCCCCGCTACTACCAGAAGCCCGGTACTAGATTACCGGACTTTATTATTTCCAGTCACTTCCAAAATCAATGATACACCAGACCGTTGATAAGGTTTCATGGTATGTGAATATTGTGAACAATATAAGCGAATAACTAATCATTTAGTTTTAAAACTAACTTATTAGTTTATCTTTGAAATTATCTATTCAAAGATTGGAATGATTTATATTAAACCCATGATTAGACATTTCTTCAAACTGGGATTCAGAAATCTGAACAAGAACAAAAGCAACACAGTTATTAGTGTTTTATCGTTGTCGCTTGGTATTGCCATCCTTTTGGTCATATCTATATTCGCAAACAATGAATTAAGTGTCGATAAT
>SPBY01000179.1 GCA_004525825.1 Bacteroidia bacterium | reverse complement strand
TTTGCTGATGTTTTTTTTGTCTGGCCGTGCACCTTGTTCCATGATATGTAAGTATTATATTATAAGAGAAGTTATTCCCAATACGGAATACGCACAGATGGATATATAAATATAAACCATCTGAATATCAATTAAAAATAGTTTCAAATTGAATCGAAGCGAGAAAAGGGGCCGCCGTAGCTTTTTAAATCTCCGCCCTAATTAATGGCTCATTTGAGCCGGTTTTTGCATATGATTGTTCGAGACGAACACCAATTCCCACATTAGAAGACAAAAAGTAAGGAAATACTTATAATAAATGGAAAAGAAGCAACAAAACACTTTTTGGGGCAAACAAAATGCTCATTTTTTGAAGATCGCCGATCTATAAACTCCACAAAATCAGCATAATGAAATAAAAAAATGTAATAGAATGCCTAAATAAGGCAATAGGTTACACTCCGCTACCGACCTCAATTAATACAGGAAAGATGTCTCAAACGAGAAATCCTTCTTGCCTGGAACTCCAAATATGGCCGCATCCGTCGTTTATTATGTCGAATCGAAGTAAGGCCATCTTTATCACTGGCCAATCCATATCCAAACATTCTGATCATAAATTGGTTAATTATTAGCCAAGGCATATCTTTATTTCAGGAACCGCAAGACAGATTCGGAGTTGATCAAGCAATACCTATATCGATCAAGGAGTAAATCCAAAATTATTACTCTACGGGGATTCGCAGGATTCCTGCTTCTGCTATGGCCCTTACTGGTATTCCCACAGACAAGCATGGTAGTCTATGATGGCATTACCGGTATAGAAGATGTGGTCTTTCATAAGGATACAGCTTATGTTTCTACCCTGATTCCGGACAGTCCAGCCGATCAAGCCGGCATTAAGCCTGGTGATCAGATCATGGCTATCGATGATTCGGTGGTTTCAGGAACAGGGATGAATAGAAGAGGGGTCATGCAATTGTTACACGACCGTTCAGGCAAATTCATTGAATTGAAAATTAAACGAAAAGGGGAAGGACAACTGCTCTCGCTTACTCTTCAAAGGGATCCCTACCTCTACCAGATCGATTCATACGACTATGTATACCTGGTGGATTCTTTGGAGCAATGGGATATTCAAAATATCATGTCCCCTGCGCTGGATACACTTTTTAGGAATCCATTGGACGCAAAGATCACGGTATATGCTGTTGAAAAAGGAAGTCCGGCCGAAAGAAGCGGAATCTTGCCAGGCGATCGAATCGTCAGCCTGGCGGATGAGGTGGATAAGGATTATTCTTATCACATCAGTCATGATGTGTTGAGTTCAATTACATCGGATACTTCCCTTGCGATTCTTAGGGATGATTCTTTGATTTACTTGCCAATAGAGCCTTCTCTTCAGGGCGATTTTATGGGGATTAAAAGTCAGTTCGAAAATGATTTTGCTTATCCCTGTGTATGGTTAAAGCTTACCACGGAAAACAGATTGGCGGCCAGCCGCACCTATCTATTCAATTTGCCTGAAATGAGCGGTAAAGATTCCCTGAATTTCTTCTGCAAAGAACCTTCAGGAGAGATTATCGAAAAGAAATCGGGGATACTGATACCCATTCAGGAACGTGATTTTATTTACAAAGACTGGCATGCAGTAAAGATAGCTCTGTACCAAGGAGAGACTCAAACCTTCCATCTTCGATTAAAAGCAGAAGTGAGTGTGGGAGCGCCCCACCTGCAGGTTTTCGCACATGATACCATAGTCCGATATGACCGCTTTGAGAGGATGGTATTGTATGGTTTCATCGTCACCATGTTAATCATATCGGCATTTTTTCTTTTGCTCTTTGCCGTGATGCGAAGAAGGCAATATTTATACTTTGCCCTTTATATAGGAAGCCTTGTAATATTCCTGTTTATTGCAGACGGGTACCTGGATGAATATTTCTGGAAAGAGAACAATTTCTTTCTGAAGTTCCTCAATAAGTTTCAACCCTATATCATGTCCTGGATTTCCATATTCTTCCTCTTGTTTGGGATGGCCTACCTGGAGCTCTGGAGCGCGTTAAAACATTGGTACAGAAGTGTTGTGATCGTACTTAGCCTCACAGGCATCAGGATTCTTCTGGTCCTGATCGAGGTGCTGTTTAATTTTAGCTATCCTGCCTTCATCGATCGTATTTTTACTGTCGTATGGATTTTTACAGTAGGTATCATTCCGCTGTTTATCCTGATTATGCCTGCCATTATACGAATTCGGAAGGGATTCCAACCTGCCTGGTACTTCCTGGTAGCCAATTTGGTATTGATACCGCTTATATATATCACCATATATTCCTCCCTTTCTACCAGTGCAGTGATCGGCATCTACGAATCCATATTCGGCCGGATCTTTCTTAGTTCTGGGATGTATATAGCCGCCATTTTGCAAATCCTGATCTTTTCCTTCGGAATTGCCCGAAAAATGAGGCTTGATGAGCTGGAAAATAAGCGAAATCAGGAGCAAATCATTGATCAGCTGAAAGTAAACGAAAAACTGAAGGATAAAGTCAAGCGGGAATTGGAACAGAAGGTACAGGAACGAACCAGGGAGATCAGTGAACAAAAGGAAGAAATCCAATCCCAGCGGGACGAGATCGAGGAGCAGAGAGACATGGTGTTTGCCCAGAAGAAAGAGATCACTGATAGCATCGATTATGCCCAGAGGATTCAGGTGGCTGTTCTTCCCCGTAAGGAATATTTGGATTGGATCATGCCCGAATACTTTGTGTTTTACAAACCCAAGGATGTAGTGAGTGGAGATTTCTACTGGATTGAAAAGGTGAATAATTCCCTTATAGTAGTTGCCGCAGATTGTACAGGGCATGGTGTACCAGGAGCTTTCATGAGCATGCTGGGAATCACTTTGCTGAATGAGCAGTTGGCGAAAAGCAAGCTTGATGATCCTGGGAAAATCCTGGATAATCTAAGGTCCAGGGTAAAAGTGATGCTTGCCCAGCAAGGAAAGACAGAAGAGCAAAAAGATGGAATGGACATGACAATTGCCATCATTCATAAAGAAAAGAAAGAACTTCAATTTGCGGGAGCCAATAGTCCCCTCTTTCTTATTAGAAATAGCAGCCAGTTGACAGGAAGTGAACCTGGATTAGAAGCATCTCTGGCGAGTCATGGTTCTCACCTGTTTGAATTTAAAGGGGATAGACAACCCATTGGTTATTATTGGGAGGAAAGCAAGTTTACCAGTCATCGAATCCATCTTATGGAGCACGACACCGTTTATGTATTTTCAGATGGGTTCATTGATCAGTTCGGGGGTGAGGCCCGGAAGAAATATAAAGTCCATAGGTTTAAAGAGCTGCTTTTATCCATTCAAAAAGAATCCATGGATACACAGAAGCAACTGCTAAAAGATGCTTATGAAAGCTGGCGCGGGGACATTGACCAAATTGATGATGTATGTGTGATTGGAGTCAGAATTTGATCCGCCTTATAAAGGATGTAGATTCCATAGTAGTTTCCCGAAAGTAAGCCACCTTTCTGGAAGCTTTGAACCAAATGTTGGGAAGGGTGTTTTCCTATCAGACATGATGTTTCTAATAATCATAGGATTAGTAATGAACGCAGATTTTGTGTTTGTGGATTTCTCTAATGAAAGCAGCCTGGAAAATTGGTATACGGTGGATGATGTAGTGATGGGCGGTCGTTCCAATAGTACCTTTGAAATCAGTGAACAGGGACATGCAGTCTTTTCAGGAATTGTATCGCTAGATAATAATGGCGGATTTGCTTCTTTGAGGCATGTGTTTCAGCAACTTGATATGGGCTCTTTTCAAACCATTGCCATCCGCCTGAAGGGAGATGGTCTTCGTTATCAGTTCAGGGTCAAGTCCAGCAGAAATGAAAGACATTCCTATATCTATTATTTCGATACCTCCGGGTCCTGGCAGTGGATTGAAATCCCCCTCTCAGAGATGTACCCAAGCTGGCGCGGCAGTAGGTTGACTTATCCAAATTATCCCGCTGAAACGCTTGAGGAAATTGGCATCTTAATCGGGAATAATAAGCCGGAAGCATTCAAGTTGGAGATCGATAAGATTCGCTTTAAATGAAGGCTCTGTTCACTGCCCACAATAGCCAAGCACACTCCGTTGTTATTCGGCATGCAATCATCGGTATATCTCTTCTGTTGCTACTCTTGCCTGCCGCAGTCCAGGGGCAGTCGGATTATGTGGAGTATTATGGCCAGAGCCTGAGAATAAATAAAATTGGAATGGCGGTCCTTGGAAGCTGGGCACTGGCCAATATTTCTGTGGGTGCGTATGGCTGGAGTCAGCAAAGCGGTCAGAGATCCTATTTTCATCAGATGAATGTATTCTGGAATGCAGTGAACCTATGCATAGCAGGATTTGCGCTTTACAGCAACCTCACTGCTGATTATGCCCTGCTTTCGGGCGAGGAATTGCTTGAAATGCAATTCAAAACCCAACGCCTCTATCTGATCAATGCGGCAGTCGACGTGGGTTATGTGTCTGTCGGATTTTTACTGAAATACCTGGCCACGAAATATCCAAACAACGAATTAAGACTAAGAGGTTATGGAAATTCCGTGATCCTCCAGGGCTCTTTTTTATTTGTTTTTGACCTGCTTATGTATGGATTCCTGCGAGGCCAAAGGGCTGATTTTTTGCAGCAGCTAAGCTTTTCTCCCATGCAGGATGCCTGGGGCCTGGCCCTCACATATCAATTTTAAAGTCATGAAGATCTTATTGACCGGAGCCACCGGATACATTGGCAAAAGACTGCTACCTGTCCTGGTTTCCCAGGGACATCAGGTGGTTTGTAGTGTTCGTGATAAGGCCCGCTTTGATATCTCAGGATTTTACAGCGCACAGGTCAGCGTCGTTGAAGTGAATTTCCTGGAGGAGGATTCTCTTGAGAACATACCGGAGGATATTGAGGTGGCCTATTACCTCATTCATTCCATGTCCACTTCGGTCAGTGATTTTGAAAGCCTGGAACTTATCTCTGCAGAGAATTTCAGGGATTGCATAAATCGCACCTCTGCTCGTCAGGTCATCTACCTGAGCGGAATCATCAATGAGGATAAGCTTTCGAGGCACCTTTCCTCCAGAAAGGCTGTGGAACTTACCTTGTCAGAGGGCAGTTACCACCTTACTACTCTGCGGGCCGGCATCATTGTCGGGTCTGGAAGTGCTTCTTTTGAAATTATCCGCGACCTGGTGGAAAAGCTTCCCGTGATGGTGGCTCCCCGCTGGCTAAATACAAGGACCCAACCCATTGCCATAAGCAATGTTGTTGAGTTCCTTATCGGGGTTTTATCGAACCCTCCTACCTTTGATAAAAGTTTTGACATTGGGGGTCCGGATATACTTACTTACCGGGATATGCTTTTGCAATTTGCCAAAATCAGAAAGCTTCGACGGGCCATCTGGGTGATTCCGGTAATGACCCCCAAGTTATCTTCCTACTGGCTTTATTTCATTACCTCCACTTCCTATCGCCTGGCGGTGAACCTGGTGAATAGCATGAAGGTTGAGGTTGTTTGCGAGGAAAATGATCTGAAGGATCTTCTCCAAATAGAACTCTTGTCCTACAAAGAGGCCGTAGAGCTGGCCTCTGAAAGGATTTCAAAATAGAGGTATAATAAAATAAACCATGGCAATCTACCAATTGCATAAAGAACTTAAACTGGCAGCCTCTGTGGATGAAGTTTGGGATTTTATTTCTTCGCCTTCGAACCTTAAGGAGATCACTCCTGCCTACATGGGCTTCGAGATAAGTTCTCCCGGGCTGCCTGATAAGATTTATCCTGGCTTGATGATTTCATACAGGATTAGTCCGGTACTGGGAATCAAAATGAACTGGCTTACTGAAATTACGCAGGTCGGTGAGCCTTTTTATTTTGTAGATGAACAACGGGCCGGGCCTTTTGCGATCTGGCACCATGAGCATCGTTTAAGGCCCATTAAAAATGGGGTTTTGATGGCCGACCTGGTCACCTATCGTCTTCCTGCGGGCCCATTGGGTGATATGGCTCGCCGGATATTCATTAAGAAACAACTGGAAGGAATATTCCGTTACAGGGAGCTTGCTCTGGAAAAAAGTTTTGGCCGACCCTGATCCAACCATTCAAGTTGTTACAACCAAAGTGATCAAAGAATCTCACTCCACATTGTTTATCGTCAGCAACGTCCGGAACCCGGGTAGCATAAAATTAGGAGATACTTCACTCATATCAAAGTTGTTTTTTGCACTTCAAAATCCAACATTCTTTTCAGTAGGGTACGCTGCTTAATTATTTCTCTCCTGGCAAGGATCTCCTGATCCCTTCCAAAATAGACATCAGCAGGAGTTACGTTGTTTAATGATTCATGATATCGGTGGTTGTTATAATAATCAACAAACTCAGCAATATGAGCCTCCAGTTCCCCAGGACTGTAGTAATGCTCAAGTTTAATAATGTTCTTCA
>SPBY01000027.1 GCA_004525825.1 Bacteroidia bacterium | reverse complement strand
ATTGGGTCTCTGGTATTCGGCCCGGTGGTGGACCGTTATGGTTATAAAATTCTGCTCCTGGTCAGCGGACTGCTGGTTTTTGCCGGCCTGGAAGGCATTGCCCTCACCGGCAACCTGATGGTCCTGCGCATTTCCATTGTTTTCATAGGGCTCGGAGGAGGAGCCATCAACGGCGGTGCCAATGCACTGGTGGCCGATACATCTGAAGGCAACCGTGGGGCAAGGCTGAGTCTGCTAGGTGTCTTTTTCGGGATCGGCGCCCTGGGAGTACCCAGCCTTTTGGGGATATTGAACAATGTTCTCTCCTATGAAAAAATCCTCTTCTGGATCGGGATCTCAGTGTGGCTGCCTATGATTTTATTCCTGCTTATTAGTTTCCCGCCTCCCAAACATCCCCAGGGATTTCCTATTGGAGAGGCCATGAAGCTCCTGAAAGATCCATGGATCATCCTGACCGGATTTGTATTGTTTATTCAGAGTGGAATGGAGGGTCTGGCCAACAACTGGAGCACTACCTTCCTGCAGGAAAACAAGGAATTCATCAATCAGCATGCCCTTTTCAGTCTGAGTTGTCTGGTGGCGGGAATGACAGCAACCAGGCTGATCCTGGGCTGGGCCCTGCACCACGTGAGTTCCAGACTGGTTCTTATAGGGAGCATAGGGCTTTCCATTTCGGGTTCCATGATCGTCCTTCTGGCCGAGTCGCATTTTGCTGCCTATGCGGGGATGGCCATCCTGGGTGCAGGACTGGCAGCCTGTTTCCCGGTTGTGATGGGTTTTGTAGCCGACAGGTACAAGAGCTTGAGCGGCACCGCATTAAGCATAGTCCTGGTCCTGGCCCTGCTGGGAAACATGCTGATTAATTATGGGATGGGGATCGTTGCCAATGCCCATGGTACGGGGATCCTGCCGGCCGTGCTTGCCGGGGGAATATTCCTGCAACTGTTCCTGCTCCTGCTTGTCCTGAAGCGTAAAAGATAAATCGAAGCACAACAATTTGTAATAACTAAAACATACAAAAATGCTAGCAAAACAGTGGTTGAAAAACGCGATGGAGGTGATGAATAACATCGAATCCAGCCAGATGGAAAATATTCAGAAAGCAGCCCTGGTCATGGCCGACACCATTGAGAAGGAGCGCTGGGTCCATACTTTTGGATGTGGGCATGCGACACTGCCCATTGAGGAGATGTATCCCAGGATCGGGGGATTCGTCGGCTTTCACCCCATGATCGAACTGCCCCTGACCTTCTTTACCAATATTGTGGGAGGAATGAGCGTTCAGCAATTCGTATTCCTGGAGAGGGTGGAAGGATATGGCAATGAGATCATGAAGGGGTGGAACTTTGATCGGAATGATTGTATGTGGATCTTTTCTCATACCGGGATCAATGCAGTAAACATCGATGTGGCCCTGGAGGCCAGGTCAAAAGGAATGAAAGTCATTGTGTATGGATCTGCGGCGGAAGCAGAAGGCAAAAAGACCAGGCACAGTTGCGGCAAAACGCTGTTTGAGCTTGCAGATATTGTGGTGGATACCTGTGTCCCGGCCAATGATGCCTCTGTGCCCTTAAAGAATCACATGGATAAGGTGGGACCGGTTTCAACCATGGGTTTTATCACCGCGGTGTGGATGACTGTGACCACTGTAGCAGAAATACTGGCTGAAAGGGGCGTGAAACTGCATATTCACCCGTCCCACAACATCCCCGGCGATACCACCGCCCATGAAAGACTGAATGATGCCCTGGGTGAGTACAAAAAAAGGATCAGGGGAGTGTGAAATAGTAAAAACGTTTATTTCTGTTTCAGAAGCCAGGCGATGCGGTCCCAGGAGGAAATATAGTGGGCCAGGACCAGTCCGATGAAGATCCAGGCAGGCAGGGAATGATCCAGGTCAAAGAGCATCCAGATACCAGCAGCAAACAAGCCTAACTCCAGGATCAGCCTGACCGGTCCGGAGGTTTGTACCACTGTTTTGCCCGAGCGACTGGGATCGTTTCGGACTGCGAAAACACCCCACAGGACGGCAAAAAGAACCGGAAACAGGATGGCCAGAAAAAACCGAGTTCCTCCTTCTGCAAGGGAGTATCCCCATACACCAAAAGCAAAGATAGCTGCTAACTCCAGCAGGAAACGAAGGGCAAGGTTTAATGGATTTTTTGACATCGGTTTGTTGATACTTTCCTGTATAACAAATCAACTGGTCAATGGTTAAAACCCACTTACCGATGAATATGGCAGGATCACCGATTTAAGCTGGCTTCATGATGGTTTTCGCCGTAGATTTGCTTTATGATCTGGTACATCCTCATATCACTGTTGCTCGTATTATTCTTGTGGCTGTTGCTTGTACCTGTGATCATATACACCAACACGGACAGGAACCGCTATTTCCTGACATTGCCTGGCATATTTAGAGCGGTGGTGGTCCCGTCTAATGGCTTGTTCCATATCCGGGTGTGGGTATTCTTCATTCCTTTTAAGTTCAATCCCTTTGAGGGGAAAAAAGAAAAACGGAAACCCAAGCCCAGAGTTAAGAAGAAACGCATATGGCGGTCCGGGAATATCAGGATGATGACGGGCGCGCTACGTGCTTTCCGGGTCAGAAGGCTGGAAGCGGACATTGACACGGACGATTTCACCCTGAATGCATGGCTGGTGCCGGTTTTTTCCGCGGTCAATGGAGAGAATATCCGCTTGCAGGTCAATTTCGAAGGCCATCAATCACTGCTGCTGGACCTGCGGGTCACCCTGGGAGCGCTGCTATGGACATTTATAAAAACCAAATACAGATCTATTAACCATTAAATTATAACGTTATGGATATCAACATTGAACAATTGCTCGACAAGGTTTCTGACCATGTAAAAACACTGGCCAGTACCGAAACCATCCTCGGAGAAGAATTCAAATTGGGTGAATTTACCTGCCGGCCTGTCATCAAGGTAGGAACCGGCTTTGGCAGCGGTGCAGGAGAAGGTAATGATCCGAAAAGCAATAAGGGAGCAGGAGGCGGAGTAGGTGCCGGCATCGGCATTACCCCTGTGGGATTCCTCACCACCAAGGGGGATGAGATCTACTTTATTCCTTCTGACAAGAAGTCTGCACTCTCTTCACTGATTGAACAGGTACCCGACCTGGTTGAAAAGATGGCCGATATGAAAAACAAGGGGGAGAAGAAAGAGGAGAAGAAGGAGGAGAAAAGCAGTAAATAAACCATTATGCATGTATTCAGGTTCAGGGTTCCCCCCATTAGTGTTCCGCTATCAGGGGGGGAATCACTGTTTCTATGGTTTCCAGGAGCCGGCAGGTAGGTTTTAATGGCCTCATTGATTAACTTTATAGCTATGAATACACGAGACATTACTTTGTTGTTGGGAGCGGTCCTTCTGGCAGGATGTTTCACCGGATGCAAACCCGAACCTGAGCTTCAGTTAACCGATGAAAAGCTGCTGGACCTGGTTCAACACCAAACCTTTAAGTACTTTTACGACTTTGCCCATCCTGCCTCGGGCTTGGCGCTGGAGCGGAACACCTCGGGCGATATTGTTACCTCAGGAGGATCGGGCTTTGGGGTGATGGCACTGATCGTGGGGATGGAACGCGGATTCATCACCCGTCAGGAGGGAATGGTGCAGTTGACTAAAATTATCGATTTCCTGGAGACCTGTGACCGCTACCATGGGGTATGGCCCCACTGGCTCAACGGGGCCACAGGAGAAGTAGTTCCCTTCAGCCCCAAAGATAATGGGGCAGATTTGGTGGAGACCGCCTTTATGGTGCAGGGTCTGATTACCCTGAGAGAGTATCTGAATGAAAAAGATGCCTCGGAGAACGAGCTGATTACACGGATCAACGATATCTGCCAGCAGGTGGAATGGGACTGGTTTACCCAGGGGGGACAGGAGGTGCTCTACTGGCACTGGTCGCCCGAATTTGCCTGGGAAATGAATCACGCCATCCGCGGACACAACGAATGCCTGATTGTCTATGTACTGGCAGCCTCCTCGCCCACCCATGCCATTGATTCCCTGGTATACCACCACGGGTATGCCCGAAGTGGGGACATTGTCAACGGCTCACCTTATTTTGGTATTGATTTGCCGCTGGGAGAAGATTATGGCGGTCCGCTTTTCTTTTCGCATTACTCCTTTCTGGGGCTCGATCCACGGAACCTCCAGGATATCTATGCCAATTACTGGGAGCAGAATGTAAACCACTCCCTGATTAACAGGCAGCATTGCATTCAGAATCCAAACAGCTTTAAAGGTTACAGCCCCGATTGCTGGGGACTGACTGCCAGTGACAATCCCCAGGGATACAGCGCCCACTCTCCCACCAACGACCTGGGTGTAATCACGCCAACTGCGGCCATCTCATCCATCCCCTACACGCCGGAACATTCCCTCCAGGCCATTCGGCATTTCTATTATGAATACGGAGACAGTTTGTGGGGCGAATATGGCTTTCACGATGCCTTCAACCTGAGTGAGAATTGGTGGGCCTCTTCCTACCTGGCCATCGACCAGGGGCCCATTGTGGTGATGATTGAGAATTACCGGACTGGTTTGTTATGGGACCTGTTTATGTCCGCTCCTGAAGTGCAGCAGGGACTCACAAAGCTTGGCTTTTCGTTTTAAGTACTGCTTAAAATTTCTTACCTTCTGTCAACAAATCTCCACGGAGCTGGTTTTCGAATTAATCTTAATCCTAAATAAAATACTATGGAAAAATTCCAGGAAATTCTCGCAAAAGTGTATGAACTAGCTGTTACCTACGGTATGAAATTCGTCCTGGCGATTGTCGTCCTTATCGTTGGTTTGATAGTGATCAAATGGATCACAAAAGCTCTGGTGCGCTTTATGAGAAAGGGGAAAGTGAATGAATCCCTGATTCCCTTTCTGAAATCCATGGCCAATATCCTGCTCAAAGCTATGCTGATTATCAGCGTTATGGGCATGGTAGGGATCCAGATGACCTCTTTTATAGCCGTACTGGGTGCTGCCGGTCTGGCTGTGGGTTTGGCCCTTCAGGGGACCCTTCAGAACTTCGCAGGCGGGGTAATGATCCTGCTGTTCAAACCTTACGAAGTGGGTCATTTCATCGAAGCACAGGGCTACATGGGTACGGTAAAGGATATTCAAATCTTCACCACCGTGCTCACCACACCCGATAACCGCAAGGTGATCATTCCCAATTCTCCATTGGCCACTGGTTCCATCACCAATTTCTCGGCCATGCCCATACGCCGCATCGATTTCGCCTTTGGGATCGGATACAGCGACGACATAGACAAGGCTAAAGAGATCCTGTTGAAGATGGCTCAGAAGGACGACCGTGTACTGAAAGATGAAAATCCTCCGGAAGTGATGGTGGAAGGCCTGGGTGACAGTTCGGTGAACCTGAAACTCAGAACCTGGGTAAAATCGGAAGATTACTGGTCACTCTTCTTTGACATCACAGAGAATGTGAAAAAGCAGTTCGACGGGGCCGGAATCTCCATCCCGTTCCCACAGCAGGATGTACACCTGTACAATCACAAGTAAGATCGACAAGAGGCTTACAAGGCTTAGAAAGTAAAACCTACATTCAAATACCAGATGGGATTCCAGACATCAGTTCTGGAACCCAGGTATATCGATAGCGGTCCTACAGGGGTTTTATAGGTAAATCCAGCACCTGCACCCATATACCGTCCTTCTTTGCCGAAGGATAAGAAGTCATCAATAAAGGTGTTGAAATCGTCGCCGACAAAAAGGAAGTTGAACAGGGCCGACAGGGTAAGATTGGGTATTGGCCTTACCTGTAATGCCACCTTCTCTTTCACGTAATTGCCCTGAAGCAGTTCATGGCTGTGCAAACCCACAAATGCTACCTGATTTTCTCTCAGGTTGTAACGATACCCTCCAAGGTAAAAATTGTCTGTAAAGGGTTTGCCATTGTCAGACATTCCAAAAGAGAATTCCGCATTGATCGAGGCCTTCTTACCCAGGGGGAAGTAACTCTCATAGTCCAGCGTAAAGTGCCAGTAAGGATCGATGGATTCGCTTTGCCTGTTCTCCAAATTCAAACTGTCGGGATAGCTGAATTTAGAGATAAAGCCGGTGTTGAAAGCCTGCCTGTATTTGATATGCATACGGGTTCCCCTGGTGGGATACAGGTGATTGTCGAATGTATTCAGCTGGTAAATAAAGGAGACTTCAGGACCCCTGAAAATGAAATTATCCAGGTACTCCAGTTCGGGGCGCACTTCCTTGATATTCTCAGAAAGCCTAAGGGTAGAATTGCGATAATATACATCGGCTCCAAAATTGCTGTTAATGCCCAGGTGCTGCCTGAAGGCCACCCCGCCAGTAAGAAATGTATGATTGTAGTTGCCGATGTTCACATTGTTTGAATAAAAAGGTAGTTTCTCTCTTTCTGCATTCACGAACAGAGAACCAATGAAATTCCTTTTCTTCCCCAGATGGATATCATAGTATGTCCGCAGCTGGGGACTCCCGCTGATATCTGCTGTGAGACCTAACCTGGAACCCTCTATGATTGAATTTAGCCGGGTATAGTTCAGGATCAGACCCGGACCGAATGCATTGTCGTAATGCAGGGCCAGTTTGATGGATGAGTTTGTTTTCTCCTTGATTCTGAAAACCAGTCGTTTCCCTTCCTCCATGTCCTCAAAATAATACTCGATTTTTTCAAAGAACAGGGTTCCGAATAACTTGTCGATTCCTTCATTTAATTGATCCGGGGTGATCCATTCTCCTGTTTCAATGCCCGTCTTTGCAGTCAAAAAACGGGTCATGGAAGGGCTTACTCCCAGTACTTTGATTTCTTCAACCATAAGGGAATCATTGTGCGGTAATTTTCTTCTTTCGGGCGGAGCTCCCAGGTTGTTCACAGAATCGGCCAAAGCTTTTAAAACATCTATCTGGGCCCTGGCGGCCTCTTCTCCCCGTTTCATGATCTCCACCCCGCTGGTAAAATCGGAGCGCCCATAGCCTTGCAGGTTGGGCACAATCATATAATCCACCAGGGGGACCTGAGATTCCACATCATGGGCACCAGCCAAAAGGGAAGTCCGGGTGATTACACTGGTCAGGGAGCGAAGTTGTTCGGGTTTCATCTGTCTGTCAAATCCCACATACACCCCGATAATGAGATCGGCCCCCATGTCAATGGCCTCCTGTACCGGGAAATTCCGCATCACCCCGCCATCCACCAGAATGTGTGTAGAATCTCTGACTACAGCCGTAAACACACTGGGTATGGCCATGCTGGCGCGCATGGCCGAGGATAGATCCCCGGAATTCATCTCCACCTTTTGGCCCCGGAGGATATCAGTTCCTATGCAGGTGAAGGGATAGGGAAAATCGTGGAAATCATCCACACCGGCCTGTCTCCAGGAGAGTTCTGAAAATAGTTGCGAAAGTTTTTGTCCTTCACTCAGCCCCGCCGGAAGTTCTGGTTTTCCATCATACACAGGCATTTCAAGCATGAAACGTTGATATTCATGCTTCCTTTGCATGATCACCTGGTTAGAAGGAATCTCATTGGTCAGTACCGTGCTCCAATCCACTCTTTCAATAATTTCTGAGATCTCTTCGGCAGAATAGCCAATGGAATAGAGTCCGCCCATAATGCTCCCCATGGATGTTCCGGTAATGTAATCAGGTTCCAAACCCACCTCTTCCAGCACCTTCAATACTCCTACATGGGCCATTCCCTTGGCTCCTCCTCCGCTGAACACATACCCGATTTTGGGACGGATTCCGGATTCCGGCTGACCGTAGACCACGTAAGGTAAAAAGTACAGTGCCAGCAAGAGCAGGAGGATCCTAAATTTTGTCATGGGAACAATTGGGTGTTTCATTACCACTAAACAAATAGTATTAATGCATAGGAGAGAAGAATGTTCAAACTGAATAGCGCTTAAACCTTCTTAGACCAGTTGTCGCGCAGGGTCACCGTACGGTTAAATACCAGTTTTTCCGGAGTGGAATCGGGATCCACGTTGAAATAGCCGAGCCTCTGAAACTGAAAATGATCCAGGACTTTTGCATTTTTTAGCGAGGGCTCCACATAGCCGGTGATCACTTTCAGTGAATCGGGATTCAAAAAGTCCACCGGACTCTTGTCTTTGTGTCCGGCCGGATCAGGATCGCTGAACAGGCGATCGTAGAGCCTTACTTCCGCTTCGATCGCATGCCTGGCCGATACCCAGTGCAGGGTGCCTTTCACCTTTCGGTCGGCTTCGGGCCCGCCGCTTCGGGTGGCCTGGTCGAGGGTACAATAAACCTCTGTGACCTCCCCTTTCTCATCCTTTTTATAATCCTCGCATTTGATGATGTAGGCCGATTTGAGCCTTACCTCGCGGCCGGGGCCCAGGCGGAAAAATTTCTTGGGAGGATCCTCCATGAAATCCTCTTTCTCGATATAGATCTCCCTGGAAAACGGAATGGTGCGACTGCCCATGGATTCATCCTCCGGGTTATTGATGGTCTCCATTTCCTCGCTTCGGTCTTCCGGGTAATTGGTGATGATCAGTTTCAGGGGATTTAGCACGGCCATGACCCTGGGAGCTTTCTTATTGAGATCCTCCCTCACAGCAAATTCCAGCAGTCCCACATCGTTCTGGGCCATGACCTTGGTATACCCAATGCTGTCGTTGAAGTTGCGGATCGACTCTGGGGTATAGCCCCTTCTGCGTAGTCCGGTAAGAGTAGGCATCCTGGGATCGTCCCAGCCTTTCACATGTCCTTCCTTGACCAGGTTGAGCAATACCCTTTTGCTTAAAACAGTGTAAGTGAGATTCAGTCGGTTGAATTCGGTTTGCCGGGGCCTGTAATCGTTGCTCTTTAAATGTTCCACCAGCCAGTCATAGAGCGGACGGTGTACTTCAAATTCGAGGGTACAGAGCGAATGGGTCACTCCTTCGAAGAAATCCGACTGCCCGTGGGCAAAGTCATACATGGGATAGACCTTCCAGGTATCGCCGGTGCGGTGATGGGGATGGAACAGGATGCGGTAGATCACCGGGTCGCGCATGTGCATGTTGGGAGAAGCCATATCGACCTTTGCCCTCAACACCCTGGAACCTTCTGGGAATTCCCCTGCCTTCATTCGCTGGAACAGGTCCAGGTTTTCCTCCACGGATCGCTCCCGGTAGGGACTGTGCGTTCCGGTCTCAGTGGGGGTGCCTTTCTGGCTGGCAATCTCTTCGGAGGACTGATCGTCCACATAGGCCAGCCCATTCTTGATCAGTTCTATGGCAAAATCGTAAAGCTTTCCGAAGTAATCGGAAGCATAATATTCCCGGTCCTCCCAGTCAAAGCCCAGCCATTTAATGTCTTCCTTGATGGAATCCACATACTCTACATCCTCTTTGGTGGGATTGGTATCGTCGAAGCGGAGATTGCATTTCCCGCCATATTTCTCAGCAATGCCAAAATCAAGACAGATGGCCTTGGCGTGACCTATATGAAGGTAGCCGTTGGGTTCCGGTGGAAAGCGTGTGTGAATCCTACCATCGTCTCTTCCGGTCCGAAGATCCTCTTCCACCATGGCTTCAATAAAATTGAGACTCTTCTTTTCCCCGGTATCTTCTTTATGCTCTGTCATTTTTCAATCCTATTAAGTGCCACAAAATTAGCAATTCTGCGGAACTTAAGACACCCTAAATTTGCTACGAACATTTACTCCACTGTCATGGAATCGGCCGGATTGGCTGTGGCTGCCTTATAGGACTGGTAGCTGACTGTCAAGGCTGTGGGTAGGAGGATCAGCAGGATGGTCCATAGGAAGATCAGCGGACCCATTTCATAGCGATAAACATAGTTCTGCAGCCAGTTCGACATAAGGAACCAGACTGCCGGAATGGAGAGGGCTAAGGAGATCAGGATCAGCACCAGAAATTCCCAGGATATAATTTTCAGGATCCTGGCTACACTGGCACCAAATACTTTCCTGATGCCTACCTCTTTGGTGCGACGCTCTGTGGTGTAAGAAGCCAGTCCAAACAGGCCCAGGCAGGCAATGACGATGACCAGAATGGTAAAGCCGGCGAAAACTGCCCGGCGGTTCCGGTCGTTGGCGAACTGCTCCATGAAATCGTCCTGGAGGAAGGAGTAATCAAAAGGCTTCCCGGCAAAGATCTCCCCCCATTTCTCTCCGATAAAGGCCAGTGTGACTTCATCATCCTCTCCTGCCAGTTTCACATACATCAGGGGGTTATTCAGACGATACAAGAGCATAAGTGATTCCACCTCGTTGTACATACCGGTCTGGTGGTAATCCTTCATCACCCCAATCACCCGCGCCATGATTATTCCCCCGTCGCCCAGCTGAACCCGTTTGCCGATGGGCTCGTCCCAATTCAAGCGTTCCGCCAGGGTTTCATTGACTACTACCCCCGTTAAGGTATCCCCGATAAAATCGAGGGAAAAATCCCTGCCTTCCACTATCTGGATCCCCAGTGTTTCTGTAAAGTCATGGTCTACAAATGCAAAATTGACCCCCCGGGACTCCATCCCGTTGGAGGTCTCCATATCGAATATGGTCTTTGAGGAACCATTTCCAACCGAGGTGTTGGTCAAAGCCACATGTTCTATCTGTGGATTTTCCAGCAGTTTCTCCTTCAAAAGGCGCATGTTGGCCATGGGCTCATTATCGGGAAGCTGAAGGCCAATTACCCCTTCCATTGTCCATCCCTGGTCCTTATTTTGCATATAGTCGAGCTGATTAATCACTACCAGGGTACTGGCAATCATCACTCCCGAAATGGTAAACTGGATCACGGTTAGCACCTTTCGAAATATCCCCCTGGAAGTGCCAGACTGGGTCACTCCCTTCATCACCATTACAGGGGAGAATCGAGAAAGAAATATGGCAGGGTAAGTTCCTCCCAGGATACCCACCACAAACATGATCCCGATGAGACTCAGTATGGCAATGGGCCTGCCCAGGATCTCCAGGCTAAAGTCCTTCCCGGAAAGCATATTGAGCTGGGGAAGCAAAATCATTATCAGGCCAATGCTAAGCACCAGGGAAAAGAAGGTCAGCAAGGAGGATTCCGCCAGGAATTGGGTAATCAGCAGGCGCCTGCTGGAACCGATCACCTTCCTCAGACTGATCTCCTTGGCCCGTTTCGCCGACCGGGCGGTGGCCAGGTTGATGTAGTTCAGGGTGGCAATAAGCAAAAGGAAGAAAGCCACGATGCTAAAGATAATTACATACTGGATGCTGCCTGTGGGCTGGGGTTCCGAAGCATTGTCCGAATGAAGGTGAATATCGGTCACCTTCATCAATTCATATTCGATGGTAATCCCGATGCTTTCAAAGATGGTGGCCATGTAACGTTCATACATTTCCTTCATCTTCTCCTGTAGCTCGGTAGCGTCTTCCCCTTCCTGGAGTAAGAGATAGGTATAGACCCCGAAACCGCCCCAGCTACCCATTTGTTCGGGAAGGCTGTTTCTGGAGACCAGTCCGTCGAACAACACGTGAGAATTCCTGGGCACATCTTCGATCACGGCCGTCACTGTAAAGATCTCCTCACCTACTTTCAGGGTGTTTCCAACTGCCTTGTCACCGCCAAAATAGCGACTGGCCATGGTTTCGGTCAGGACGATTGAGTTGGGTACGTCCAGGGATTCTTCAGTACTTCCCTCTATGGTATGGTAAGTGAAAACATCAAAAAAGGTGGAATCAGCATAATAAACATCTTCTTCGGTAAATTCAATATCGCCATTGATAAATAGGGAACGGTTGAAATTGAACAAGCGGGTAGCACTCTCCACCTCCGGGTAATCCTCCTTCACCTGGGGAGCAAAAGGGATCTGTGCCACAATCCAGGTAAATTCATCATCTGGCTCTGTGATGTGGGACTGCACCCGGTAGATCCGGTCGCCATGTTCATGGTAGCGGTCAAAACTCAGCTCATCTGAAACATACAAAATCAGGAATAAAGCCGAGGTTATGCCCAGGGTCATACCCAGAATATTCAGGAAACTGTAACCAAATTTAAGGGTTATATTGCGGAAGGCGTTTTTGACAAGACTCTTAAACATGATATTGGTTTTTACAGGATCATTTGCTCGAGCCTAAATGTATGGCACGGGCTTGATAAATAAAAGTTAAATAGTTCTAAATTTGTTAATGCCGGGTTAACAAGAGACATGTACGGAAATGGGAAAAATAATTATTGAAGCGATGGAATTTTACGCTTTCCATGGTCATTACCAGGAGGAGCAGATTGTGGGGAACCGCTTCCTGGTGGACCTGGAAATGGAAACTGACCTTTCTACACCTGCCAGGTCCGATAAACTGGACGATGCAGTAAACTACCAGCAGGCCTACCAGATCATAAAAAACGAAATGCGCAGGACCAAATCGAAGCTCCTGGAGAACATTGGGAAGCGGATCCTGGATGCACTTTATGCAGACATGGAGGGCATCGAAAAGGCCACCATCAGGGTAAGGAAACTAAATCCACCCATGGGAGGACCCATTAAGTCAGTGGGCATTACTATGAGCCGGAAACAGGGAGAATAAAGGGGTCACACAGTGACTACTGGATGATATAAGAGTACTTGAATATCCGGGAACTGGATGAACCCAGCTTTTCGTAAACGATTTCGGGGTATTCGTATTCGTTTAGCCGAAGATCATAGGTGTAATCAAATTCGGTCTCTTCCACCGATTTACTCACCATGTTATTTACAAAGGATTCTCCGTTAAAGTAATACTGTAGTCCTCCGAAGGGGTGCTTGCTCTTATCGTAGCTCATGGACATATGTTCTGTCGCGCCCGTCACTGGATTCAATTCAGTTCTGGAGATCAGATTGCCCTGAATATCATACTCATAGCTGACATTCCTGACAAATTCTTCCTTGTGACCATTGTCCGTAATTTCATATTCTGATTCCCTGATGACCTGATTGCCGTTGTATTCCAGTTCCACATAACCGGCATAAATCGAATCCAGGGGCTCCAGGTAAACATAATCCAGGTTGCGTATCACCAGGTCCACCCTTTCCACCAGGGAACCGTCATACACAAACCACATCTCCTCCTGCACCTTGGTGTCGACCTTCATGGCCCTTACCACTGCAAGCCTGGCGGAGGCATCGTATTCAAAATAGTGGGTCTGGTGATTGCTCCAGGTAATGTGATCGATCAGGTTAGTTTCGGGTACATAATGAAAATCAGCGATGATTTTATTGGTAAATGAACCCTGCACCAGTGTAATAGTCATATTCACTGGCAGCAAGATGGTCTCCTCCTCCTCCGGGGCGTTTTCACATGCAACAAGAGAGAAGAAGAGAGCTGCGATGGCAAACAAAGGATAGATTTTCATAGGGCGTGGTTCCTTTTTGTATTTTTTACGCGTGGAAACACTATCCGTTCAGAAATTTACATAAATGGCCTCTATCTGTTGACGAACTGAAGAGAAACAAGCACTGGAAGGTGATCAGAGAAAAAGGACCGGTCCCTGGAATCTGTCAGTGCCCCGTAGCGAAGCACCTCCACATCATCCGATACAAATACATAATCGATGCGCTCCTTGGGAGGATCGTCGTAAGTAAATCCGTGAAAGGTAGCCACCGAGCCATAGGGGGCTAATATGGTCACCTCATAAGCATCATTTAACTTTTCTTTAATCAAAGCGATAGGCTTTGAAGATGGTGGTAGGTTGAAATCGCCGCACAATACCACCGGAGCCTTCCCGCCAGATATCTCCTCTATCTTTTTCAGGATCAGGCTGGCCGATTCTCGCCGGGCTTCATCACCTCTGTGGTCGAAGTGGGTATTAAAAACAAATAGCTCCTGTCCCGAAAGCTGGTCCACCAGGTGAACCCAGCTGCAGACCCTTCTGCAGGCGGCATCCCATCCAAAACTGCACTCCCCGGGAGTTTTGGAGAGCCAGAAAGTGCCTCCATCCAGTTTCTTGAATTTGGTATGATTGTAAAATACTGCTGAAAACTCCCCTTCCCGTAAGCCATCATCCCTT
>SPBY01000671.1 GCA_004525825.1 Bacteroidia bacterium | reverse complement strand
CAGGGGATTCCCGGGATCACTAAAGATGGAAGCGGGATCTATCTGAATAGACCAGCTCATTTGAAAATCCCCGGCCCGGTTGCGGTCATGAATCTCCACGCTCACTTCCCCTAAGGGCCAGGGAAAGCGAAGTACATGAGGATAGGCCCGTCTAACACCTTGAGCCTCGGTGGTGGTTTGCCACTCCCTGTAGAGGGTGCAGTAAGTCTGGCTGAAGATCACTGATCCCGATGCCACATCTTTTACAAGAAACTTATGATCGCCATAGTCAAAGGGGTCCACCAGCTGCTTATGGGGTCCACTGAAATACTTCTCTTTCTTCAGCCCTGAAAATGCATAGGAAGTTTCATCGGCCGTTCCGGTGAATTGCACATCCACACGCATCACTCCGGCATCGAACCATTGTTCAAACTTTTGGGCATCCAGGGCTTGAAAGCTTATCATTAGTAAAATCCAGGCAAGAAGGTGTGATTTATTTTTCATAACGATGGATATTGCTGGTTTAGATTTGCAGGAATACACTTCTCAGGCATTAAAAATAAACTAAATTTAACTTTCCGGTAAAAAGGAGCCATTCTAAAGGGAAAATAATGAAAAGAAACAGTGAAATTTTCTGCAAAGCGAAGCAATTGGACTGGGAAGAACTCGGAGAGGGAGTTTCCAGAAAAATAATGGGCTGGGATGAGAAGATCATGATGGTGAAAGTAAAGTTTGAAAAAGGAGCTGAGGGGAGTCCCCACCAGCATAAGAACACTCAGACCACCTATTGTGCCAATGGTAAATTTGAATTTACCGTTGGGGGTGAAAAGCAGCTTGTGGAATATGGCGATGGAGTATACATCCCTCCCAATGTGATCCATGGTGCTGTTTGTCTGGAGGAAGGAGTACTGATCGATGTATTCAGCCCAATGAGGGAAGATTTCCTGGACTGATCTAATATTGATATTTTCGTAAAAGGATTTTTAAACCTAAGCTATGATTGAACGCTGGATTGAATGGTACAACCATATACTGACCGGGACTGGTATGTCGGATACAATGGTGGTATTTCTGGAAAACGCAAGCATCATTGTATTTACCATCGGACTTGCTGCCCTGGCAGACTTTATTGTAAAAAGAATCATCATTGCCACGATCCACAAAGTGGCCCAGCGGTCCAAAAACGACTGGGACGATGTATTAGTAAAGCGCAGGGTATTTAATCGGCTGGCTCACCTTGCCCCAGCCTGGATTGTCTAAGCATCCCTGCAATACATTTTTGATGCACCGACCCTGGTCGATACACTGGGAAACATCACCCAGGCATACATGGTGCTGGTGGTCCTGCTGGTGATTGATGCGCTGCTCAACGCCTTGCACGAGATTTACCAGAAACTGCCCATCTCCCAGGGAAGGAACATTAAAAGTTTCGTTCAGGTGGTGAAGATCATCTTCTACTTCCTGGCCATTATCTTTATCATCTCCATCTTTAGTGCGAATACTCCACGCGGTCTGTTTACGGGACTGGGAGCCATGGCCGCTGTATTGATGCTGGTATTTAAGGACACCATCCTGGGATTTGTGGCCAGCATCCAGCTATCAGCCAATAACATGGTCAATGTGGGCGACTGGATCTCCATGCCTAAATACAATGCTGATGGAGATGTCATCGATATCAGTCTCAACACCGTGAAAGTGCAGAACTGGGACAAAACCATTGCCACCATTCCCACCTACGCCCTGGTATCTGGATCCTTCAACAACTGGAAAGGGATGGAGGAATCGGGTGGAAGAAGGATCAAACGTTCCATCAATATCGATATGAACAGCGTGGGTTTCCTCAATGCTGAACAGGTCGAGAAACTTGGTAATTTCTACTTGCTGAAAGATTATATCCAACAAAATCTAGTAGAGATTGCCGAATACAACAAGTCCCTCAGCCTGGAGGAAGATGTGGTGACCAATGGCCGGAAGATGACCAACCTGGGTACCTTCCGGAAATACCTGGAAGAGTACCTGCAGCGCCACCCGAAAATTGACAAGGACATGACCTTCCTGGTGAGGCACCTGCAGCCCACCGACAAAGGCTTGCCGTTAGAGATCTACGTGTTCAGCAAGGACCAGGCATGGACGAAGTATGAGGCCATCCAGGCCGATATTTTTGATCACATTCTGGCCATCATGCCTGAATTTGGTCTGCGCGTGTTCCAGGACCCCACCGGCGGAGATTTTCAGAACCTGGCAAAGAAAATACATT
>SPBY01000495.1 GCA_004525825.1 Bacteroidia bacterium | reverse complement strand
CCAAACAGGTGGATGAATATGGAAGGGTTACCAGTGAACGAAAGGTGGCCCCCGAAGAGTGGTACGACATCTACCTGGAAAGGATCGAATCGAAGCAAAAGATCAGGACCAAAAAGAAGCCTCTCCCAAAACTGGATTTTAGAATTCCCAATACTTTCAAGCAGTTCTGGATCTTTACTCAACGTGATGTGCTTTCCAAGCTGGCCAACCGGCAATTCATGTTGCTCTATTTTCTGCAGGCTCCCCTGCTTGCTTTGGTCATGGCCTGGTTCACCCGATATACCAGTGAGTCTTCAGCCACTGGGGTCTATGTATTTGGCGACAATGAAAACCTGCCGCCCTTTATGTTTATGGGGATCATTGTTTCCCTCTTCAACGGGTTGATGGTAAGTGCGCAGGAGATTATCAAGGACCGTACAATTATTGAGCGGGAATCCTTCCTGAACCTCAGCCGCCTGAGTTATCTTCATTCGAAAATTCTTGTACTCTTTTTTATCTCGGCCATTCAAACTCTGACATTCGTAATGGTAGGGAATGCGGTCCTTGAGATTAAGGGGATGCTGTTTCATTTCTGGGCCATATTTTTCACCATGTCGTGTGTGGCCAATCTGATCGGTCTGAACGTCTCGTCCGGAGTGAACTCAGTGGTTACCGCAAATAGTGTGATTCCCTTTATTGTGGTGCCCCAACTCTTGTTCAGTGGGGTGATGATCCCATTTGACAGGCTGAATAACCTGTTTGAGAACCCGGCCGTTGTGCCCGTCATCGGTGAATTAATGCCTTCCCGCTGGGCCTACGAGGCAATAGCTGTCCAGCAGTTTAAGGGCAACAAGTTTACCAGGGAATTCTTTGAGATCGAACAGGACAGGCACAATGCCATATTTGAGTCCGATCTCATAAGGGAGGTTGAGGTTATTCTGGACGATGTGTATTATACCTATGATACAACCGGAGGAAACATTCCGGAATCAAGTGAAGAGAGTTTTGCCCTGATTCGGAACGAATTGAAAGATTTAAGCAGTCTGGGCGTGGTGGCTTCCTTTGGCAAGCTGGAGGATTTCTCTCGCACAGGATTTTCCGAGGCACTTTATCTCACGGCCACCGATTCCTTGGAAAAGGCCAGTGACCGGTTCAAATATCTGAGAAATCAGGCCGAACTTCGGGAGAAGGCACTCGATTCCATACTGATCGGCCAATGGGGGGGAGCGGAGTCTTATAATGAGATGAAAAGGAGGCATACCAATAAACGACTGGAGGAGATGCTTCTGAATAAAGGACAATTTCTGGTGAAATGGAACCAATCTTTTATCCGAAAAGCGGCTCCTATTTATCATTTACCGAAATCGAAAACAGCTCGATCGCATCTTTTCGCACCAGTGAAGCGTGTAGGACCTTTCTACATAGATACCTACTGGTTCAATCTGTTTATAATCTGGTTTTCGGGACTACAGCTGTATATTACACTGCAGTTTGACCTCCTGCGCAGGTTCACCAACTGGAACCAGATTCGCAAATTGCGCAAAAGGAGTTAGATACCTCTTCCATGTATTTTTTTTATCTTGACACTTAAATGGTGTTCCACTAAAACATTGGATTATGAAAAAACAGATTGTTGGAGTTTTGCTTGGGGGAATGGGTCTCCTGTTATTTCTGTCTTTAAATCAGGGTTCTACAGCTGATGAGGTGATTCCCGAGGAGATTGGCATGATCCTGAAATCGTCCTGTTACGATTGTCATACCTCCGGGGCAAGGTCGGAGGATGCTAAGAAAGCAGTCCAATATGATCTCTGGGACGACTATAGTGTGACAAAAAAGATAGCTATACTGGGAAAGATTGGTGAGGTGATCGAAGAGGACAAAATGCCCCCTCAAAAGTACCAGGAGAATAAGCCTGACAGGAAGCTGACAGAGGACCAAAAGATGCAACTGTTGGACTGGTCCAAAAAGGAGTCCGGGAGATTGATGCAGGGTAACTGATGAAAAGGGGGGTAAAGTTCGTCGGAATCGGCCTGGCAGCCGGATTGCTTGTGATTCAGTTTTTCCATCCTGAGAAAAACACAGGGCCTCTGGACCCGGCAGAGGATCTGTTGATGATCGCTTCACCGCCGGAACATTTGGCCGAATTGATAAAAAACTCTTGTTATGACTGCCATTCAAACCAAACGGTCTATCCCTGGTACAGCAACATATCGCCTGTCTCCTGGTATCTGCAAAAGCACATTAAAGAGGGAAAGGAAGACCTGAATGCCAGTGAGTACGGCAGCATGGATAAAGCCGATAAAATAAAATAGATGGTCGATTTTTGTGAGGTGGTAGAGGCCGGGAAAATGCCCCTGGCAAGTTATACCCTGATTCATAAGGCGGCCAGACTCAGCCAGGAGGACAGGGAGGCGATCTGCACCTGGAGCGAGGAAGAGGCACTGAGGGTCATGAGGGAGTAATATCCCATTGGTGTTAAAAAAGTGAAATTTGGTCAAAGTCCCCGGGTTGACCAAAACTTTTCAATCACAGTCGCGTTTACTTTCTGTCCCCTTTTAAGCTACCTTCGTAAAATTTACCGCGAAGTTTTTTCTGATAGATTGACTTTTAAGGGTTTAAGAGTTACTTTTATAAAAACCGATAAACCATAAAACCATGAAAAGCTTAGTAAGAGTATTTCTGTTGACAGTGCTGGCCACGGGTATTGCCTCCTGTAGCCTTTTGGATGTTGAGAAAGATGTAGAATTCGCCGCTACCCTGAATATTAACGTGGAAGATCCGGTAGTGAAGTCGACAGGTGGTGTTGGTTTCGCTGTAGCCGAGTTGGTTGATCCAAGTACAAATGACGTGGTAGACGAATATGGCGACCTTATAGAGAATTACGATGTATCTGAAATTGTAGCTGTTGTGCGCTCTGTAAGTGAGGCGGGGGTGGTTTTTCTTGCAGGATCCACCTTCTCCATTTATCAAGGAAACAAAAGTGCTACCTGGAGCATGGGAACAGACTATCCTGCCGAGGTGGCTAACATTTTCGAAATGACGGATCTGGGAGATGCCTACGGAGTAGTTGCTGATATCCTTTTAACCGGCGATCCATTTTATGTGGCAGCCGTTGGAGAGACCAATGTGGGTAATGTCTCTATTAGCATGGAAGTTACCATTAAGTCCAGGCTTACTGCGAATCCTTTGAACTAGGATAAGCCAAGCAAGGGAAACTTATTCAGTTATTGCCAGGCCCGTATGCAAGTACTG
>SPBY01000207.1 GCA_004525825.1 Bacteroidia bacterium | reverse complement strand
TCCCTACACCGGCATTATCCGGATCAGGTTCTAAGGGTATAATCTCAGCCTGTTATTTAAGGCACCCCCTTAGGGAAGTTCATAGTAAAAGTAATGAATTTAAGTATTAGATTGTATTTTTGTGTCCAAATGGAAACCATGAATCTTAGGGACCACCTCAGCCATGAAGTATTCCGGATCATTGGATTGGCCGCCGAGCAGGCACAGACCGAAGCCTATGTGATTGGCGGATTTGTGCGTGACCTGCTGCTTGAAGGTGGCTCTGCCTCACCGAAGGATATTGATGTGGTGGTGCTTGGCAGCGGGATTGCCTTGGCAGAAAAGGTCAGGCAAGCCATTGGCAGAGACCTTCCTCTCACTGTATTTAAAAACTTCGGGACCGCCATGCTGAAATGGGATGATACCGAAATCGAATTTGTAGGTGCCCGTAAAGAATCTTACCGGCGAGATTCCAGAAAACCGCTGGTGGAGGATGGCACCCTGGAAGATGACCAGAACCGGCGCGATTTTACCATCAATGCACTGGCCATCTCTCTGAACAGTGAGAACTTCGGGGACCTGATCGATCCTTTTGGCGGGCTTCGTCACCTGAAGGAAAAGATTATTACCACCCCCCTGGAGCCGGGAAGCACATTTTCCGACGATCCGCTGAGGATGTTGCGTGGGATCCGCTTTGCCACCCGGCTGGGATTTCAAATCGAAGCGCATACCCTGGCGGCCATTCAGGAGCACCGAGAAAGAATTGGAATTATCTCCCAGGAGCGCATCTCGGATGAACTCAATAAAATCATGACCACCGGTCAACCCGGCAGAGGATTTCTCTTGCTGGATGAAACCGGACTGCTGGAGATCATCTTTCCTGAACTTTACAGGATGAAGGGAGTGGAAGAGGTAGATGGACAGTTCCATAAAGACAACTTCCTGCATACCCTGAAGGTCCTTGACAACATCGCAAAGGAAACAGACAATCTGTGGCTCAGGTGGGCTGCATTGCTCCACGATATTGCTAAACCACGCACCAAAAAATTCGAAGCGGGTATCGGCTGGACCTTTCATGGTCATGAGTTCCTGGGAGCAAAAATGATCCCGGGTATCTTCCGGAAGATGAAGCTTCCGCTCAACGAGAAAATGAAATATGTCCAGAAACTGGTTCAATTGCACCTTCGACCCATTGTGCTGTCGCAGGATACGGTCACCGATTCTGCGGTGCGCCGACTGATCTTTGATGCGGGAGAGGACCTGGAGGATCTGATGACCCTCTGCGAGGCGGACATTACCTCCAAAAATGAAAGAACCGTCAAACGGCACCTGCAAAACTTCCAGATTGTGAGGGAGAAGATTGTCGAACTGGAGGAGCGTGACTCCATTCGCAATTTCCAACCGCCCATATCCGGAGATGACATTCAAAAAGCATTCGGGATTCCGCCTTCAAAAGCGGTAGGGGTGATCAAGGAGGCCATCAAGGAGGCGATCCTGGACGGAGAGATCCCCAACCAGCATGAGCCCGCCTACCGGAGGATGCTGGAGGAGGGTAAGTCCCTGGGACTCACCATTCAGCAGGAGTCCGGAGATGGCCGCGGCGAAGCAGAAGCACCAGCGGCAGGTGATCGCTAATCCCTCCCACGTACTTGTAACCATCATAGGTCCGTAAGGGTTTCATACCTCCGTACTTCTCATCCATGGTCATCAGGGGAGGAAGGACAAGTACGGAGGCTGAGGGATCGAATCTTCCTTTCGGTCCGCACCAGTGGATCTGGTCCAGGTGGTTCCAATTGGCCCTGTATTTGTAAGTGCCTGCCACTTGCAGGGGCAGGTCCGGAGATATGCACCGCAGGGAATCTTCACCTATCCTTGCCGATCGCAATGGATCCATGGAGTAAGATTCCGGCTCATCATTAAAATCGCCGGCCGCCAGGATTGCGCTGTGGGAACGGACAGCGTGCACCGAATCCATGCAATGAAGCAGATGTCCGGCCTGGATTCTCCTGCTTTCTGCAGTAGCCCCCGCACCTCCGTATTTGGAGACCAGGTGCACCAGGAACAGTTCCAGGGTATCGCTTTTGCCGAAGGCAAGGCAAACATGCAGCATATCCCGGGTTCCATCGCTCACTATGCGGGATGGTATGGTACTCCACCCAAGTATCCTGATCCTTTCAGGGCGGTAGAGACAGGCCACATCCATTCCGCGGTGGTCCGGACTGTTGCGGTGAAGCATGGCATAGTGGTAGGGTTCCAGGATGGGATGGCCGATCAGATCCTCCAGCACCAATGCCTCTTCCACTTCACACAGGCCCACCAGATCGGGAGGATCCCACCCTCCTGAGGCAATGATGACCTTGGCCAGAGCCGCAAGTTTTGATTGGTACCTGGCCAGGGTCCAGTGACGAAGCCCTTCGGGGGTGAACTCATCATCCACCGGAAGCGAGTCATTACCGGGGTGAAAGAGGTTTTCCACATTGTACCAGACAAAACACAGATCCCCCTGGCTCCTCTGTCCGCATAGTCCGGAGGGACAGAGCAGCAGGAAATGCAGGAACGCCCAACAAAACTGTAGTTTCATAGAGTATTGATGGAGACTTGGCTCAGATATCAGCCTACCACTCGATTCTTTCGTAGGCGCCCAGGTCGGGAGCCTCATCATCCAGACGGCTGTTTCCGTTCAGATCGAAGGGGAAAGCAATGGCATGGGATGGGAGACCGGCATCAATGGCCGGAGACAGGGTGTCCAGTTCATAGCTTACCGGCACAGAATCGAACAGGGGGTTCTGATTGTTGAAAATGTTAGTGAACAGGGGATCATCCAGGTATCGGGAACTGTCCTCGTGGATGCGCGTGAGACAATAGTCAAAAAGGTAGTTGAGCTGCAGATCATGATAACTGTCAATCATGAGTTCCATGGAATGGGATCCGTAGATGATGGAGTTCCTGAATACCGCATTTTGGAATTCACCATCAGGATATAAAAAGCCATTCCCATCCTCATCATAGGTGACAAAATAATCGCGTAGAAGCACCGCAGGCAGCTGCCTGTTGGAAAAACCGGAGGGCCAGAAATTGGCAAAGGTGGAGTGGGTGAAATGGTAATCGCCCCCAAAGGTGAGTGCCAGACTGCTTCCTCCACAATCGCCTATTACCAGGTTGTGTCCATCCACCACGGCGTTCAGCGCATACAATCCGATGGAGCTCATGCGTTTGATGAGGGTGTTGGAGATTTCCAGGTCTGGCATCAGGCCCGATTCCGGCGGTGCGCTGATCAATATCCCAATGGTCCCGTTCCGGATCTCTGCCTGGTTAATCACGTTGGTGTGACTGCTTCCGGTCAGGTAGATGAACCCCCATTGGCCCGGGATCTGATCGTAAAATTCCTCCAGGCGGTCACCACCGAAGCGGACCGGCTCGTCCCGGGTGCCGTTAACCTGCAGCGATCCATCCACGTAAATCCTGGCGTCCTTGTGCAGGTGCACTCTCACCCCGGGATCCATGGAGAGCGATGCCGATGAATCCACATATACATAATCGATTATCAGGTAAGGTTTATCGGCCACCCAGGTGGTCGGAACCTCAATCTCCAGCTCTCTGATCATGTGAACGTCCTGTCCCCAGGCCACCAGGTCGATGTCCTGCAGGTTCCCTTGGGTCATAAAGACTATGGAGTCCTGTATGCGAAGGATATCATCTGAACCATTGGGATCAAGGGTGGCCTCCACAAAAATAAATAGGCTGTCATTGGGGGCAATCTCCACTCCGGAGAACTGAATGCCGGGATCACCGTCCACATTCAACCGAAACACCGACGCTGCTCCGCCTGCCAGGCTGATCTCATCGATGCTGATGAACTGATTGTGTGGATTTTTCACACGGAAGGACTTGGTCACGGTTCCCACCGTGGTAAATACCGTATCAAAAAAGAGGGTATCCAGTGTGAATTCAAGCCTCGCCTCCCGGTCCTCCACGTAAGAGCGCTCCGGGTGACATGCAAAAAAGAACGCACCCGAAAGCATGGCCATCAGAAGGAAGCTGCGAATACTCTTCATGGTTTTGTACTTAAAAACGCAAAAATGGGGAAAATAATATGAGAATGCTATTTTTGTTGTAAAGCTAAGAAAATGCACAGAGCCATGAACCTTGCCACCGCCTTACTGATATTGCTAATGACTTCCTGTTTCCCCGGAAAAAAAGAAGCTGACCTGATCCTGACCAACGGGAAGATCTATACTGTAGATGCCGAATTCAGTATGGCCGAGGCCATGGCCATCAGGGATCACAAGATCCTTGCTGTGGGAAGCACGGCTGAGATTGAAAAGAATTATACCTCAAGCCAGATACGCGACCTGGAAGGAGCCTGTGTCTATCCCGGCTGGATCGATGCACATTGTCACTTTTTCGGATATGGGATGAACCTGAATGCTGTGGATGTGGCCGGTACGGCTTCTGTGGAAGAAATCATTGTTATGTTAAAGGAGCACCAGGCCTTACATCCAGGATCATGGATCACCGGGAGGGGCTGGGACCAGAATGACTGGGAGGTGCAGGAGTTTCCTGACAAAAGCATGCTCGATGCACATTTCCCGGATACTCCCATCCTGCTGAGGCGCATTGACGGGCATGCCGCCTGGGCCAATTCCAGGGCCTTGAAGCTGGCTGGTGTGACCGCCCAGTCAAAGGTGGAAGGAGGAACTGTCATGCTTAGCGGGGGTGAACCCAACGGGATCCTGGTGGACAACGCCATCTCCCTGGTGGGTTCCATAATATCCACCCCCTCGGAAGAGGAGATGAAAGTGGCACTCCTTCAAGCCCAACAAAACTGTTTTGAAGTGGGACTTACCTCGGTGCAGGATGCCGGACTTTCCTACAGGGTGGTCAAGTTGATCGACTCACAACATAAAGAAGGATCGCTGAAAATCCGCATCAATGCCTGGCTCAGCCCCTCTGAAGAAAATTTTACCCATTTTGTGGAAAAGGGCCCCTACCAAACGGATCACCTCTCGGTGAACACCGTCAAGCTTTTTACCGACGGGGCATTGGGATCCAGGGGCGCCCGGATGATTGAACCCTACTCCGACGATCCCGGAAACGTGGGATTGTATGTCACCCCGCTGGAAGTGCTGGAAAAGCAATGCAGGAGAGCCTATGAAAATGAATATGCTGTGGCCACCCACTGTATCGGCGACGGGGCCAACCGGGAAACCCTGAAGATCTATGCAAAAATCCTTGATGGGAAAAATGACCGGCGCTGGCGCATAGAGCATGCCCAGATCATTCATCCCGATGACTTCCATTACTTTGGAGATTACAGCATCATCCCTTCGGTACAGACCACCCATGCCACTTCGGACATGTACTGGGCTGAAAAACGGGTGGGGGCAGAACGCATGAAGGGGGCCTATGCTTACAGGCAGTTGCTGGAGCAGAACGGATGGTTACCCAATGGAAGTGATTTCCCCGTGGAGCAGATCAATCCACTTTTCGGGTTTTATGCGGCGGTAGTCCGGAAGGACCAGAGTGCATACCCCGCTGAAGGCTTCCGGAAAGAAGAGGCACTCAGCAGGGAGGAAGCGCTGCGCGCCATGACCATCTGGGCTGCCAGGGCATGCTTTGACGAGCATCTGAAGGGAAGCATTGAACCCGGCAAACTGGCCGATCTGACAATCACCACCACTGATCTGATGACCGCGCCGGAGGAGCAACTGTTCGAAATCAAGGTAGAATCCACCTACTCGGGAGGAGAGCTGGTCTTTAGCGCAAAATAAAATTGGCCCCGATGGCAAAGATGTCCCACGACCGGTCCGATACGGGCAGGTTGTACTCTGCAAAGAGGAAAATCATCTCATTGATGTTATAACCCACGTTAAACGGTATCCAGAACCTTGGATTAATCTCCGAAGCGAAACTGATATCTATATCGAGTCCGGCCGACAGGCTCCATTCATAGCGCGGGGTGTACGTAAACAGTCCCGTGAAATCGGCACCTAACACATCCCAATAATGCAATCCCCCAATGACCGATATATAGGTTTTCCG
>SPBY01000106.1 GCA_004525825.1 Bacteroidia bacterium | reverse complement strand
CTTTTTCGAGCATGACCGACACCTGAAGCATATCCTCTATCGAAAATCCCTTATCGATTTTGTCCTCCGAATTGATCTTAATCAGGATCAGGAATTGATTTCCTGTTGCCTCCCTGATACTTCTTAAAATCTCCAGCACGATTCTGGCCCTGTTCTCAATGCTTCCACCGTATTCATCCGTTCTTCGATTAAAATAGGGGGAAAGAAACTGGCTCAGTAACCATCCATGAGCCGCATGGATCTGCACTCCGTCAAATCCAGCTTTCTGGGCCCTGACTGCTGCATCCCTGAATGATGCAAAGGTTTCACTTATCTCTGTTTTTGTCATCTCCCGGCCCACTGTACCGTCAGCAGTTAACAACGTTGATGGACCCATGGGATCTTCCCCGGTAAACACAGGCATCGAAAATAATCCACCATGGTTCAACTGCATTACGACAGGAGTATCAAACCTGTGTACCTCTTCAACCAGTTGCCTGAGCCCGGGCAGAAGTTTATCACTGTAGATACCTAATTGATTGTTTGCACACTGGCCATTCTGAGAAACAAAGCTCATTTCAGTGATGTACAGGCCTATCTCATTTTTTGAAACTCCTGATATACTATTGATTAGCATGGGTGAGCAGGAACCATCATGATTGGCTCTGCCCATCCAGGTGGAAGAGCATATAAACCGGTTTTTCAATTTGGTCTGATTAATGGTAGTAGACTGAAATAGTTTGGAAGATTTTACTTCGTTCTCTTTCAATTGGAATTCTTCCTTGGTTATTTTTTGTTTACGTTTAACCAGAACATATAAGGATGAAGTGTAAGCCTGCAGCTCGTTTCTACCGCCCAGGGGTGTAAGTTCAGCGCCAGCGTACATACCCAGCCAGGGTATGTTATCATCTTTGCACAAGGGATATTGTATCCGGTTAACGATTTCGTTTTTTATTATCCGGTTAAAAAGCAACTTTCCCCTGGCAGCACAGTCGGCATGAAATACAGCAACAGGTTTCCTGCCTCCACAACGTTCGAGGATTTGCACCATCATTCCATCTACACCTTCTAGTATTTTGTTTTCATTCCTCCTTGTCTGCCAGAGTTTTGTCCCTTCCGGAGTTGTCCTGTTAGAATAGATAGTGCCATCCTCCACTGGCCAACCCCCTATGATTAAATAAGGGCTGCCATATTCTTCATGCAACTCTGCCGGCAGTTCTTCAGCGAGTGGTGCAAAGCTCAAGACATCACCGGCTGCTGATGTCTCAGGCATTCCCAGTTTTTCAGTCCAACTCTTCCAGGGAGGCCGTCCATCCATCTCTATGATATGAGAATATTCAGAAAGTGTTACTTCATAGGGTTTCCCAATGACATCGAATCCATGGTTTCCCATGCTGATAAGCTCAAGTGTCGGATCAGCAAAACCAATCATAACGGCCCCCTGCTCAAATACCTGCTCTCCCATGAACTGAAAATTGCTTACAAATTTCATGTTGTCAACAGAAATTCCGCCAACTATTGGAATATCAGGACCGAAAACCGATTCGATGCCGTCAATTAATACCCGATTTATTAATCCGAAAGCTGGATGACAAAAGATCATATTGATTCCCGGGTTCTTATTCTTCAATTCCCGGGCCAGCTGAGCAAAGGTTTCATATAGATCAGCATTTGCTATAGAAGGTACTCCGGATACAGAAAATTCATTCTTTGGACCTTTTACGACCATAATTCCAAGGGCCCTTAATGATTCATTGGGTCCTTCTGTACCGATGATCCCGGCACAGGTACAGCCAACAACTTGTGCGTCAGGGGAGAGCTGATGAGCCTCGTTTAAAAGCTCAATGAAGTTATGTCCAATTGCAGAATAGATAATGATCAGATCACAGTCCAGAGTGGGTTCTCCTTCCATGGCAACTTCCAGGCATTCTGTGATGGCTCTTCTGGAATTTAAGATGCTTGTACTTGCAGAATAGAATTGTAACATGGGGCAAAGGTTTAGGGTTTATCTGAATTAACCTTTTAATATTCTGATCATTACAGATGATCAGGTAATAGCCGATATATAGCTTTAGATCTTAGAGAAGCAGCAGCGAAAGTATCAAGTAGTCAGAGTGAGGACGTAGAACCCATTCAAGTCCTCCCAGAATTGAGATAAGAGTAGGGGTTGGAGGACAATGAAAATAAATAGTTGGTAATGTGCAATTTACTACTTAAATGTACATGAGTCAAATATAAAGGGCAGGGTGAGAAGAAATTATACTAGTGTGATCTTGAATAAATTACGTAACTTTCACAGGTTGTATCTGCTTCAACACGACTCTCTGAATAAGCATATTATTATGAAGAGAAGCATCGAAGTGCCTTTCAGCATAATAATCTTAAAATCATCAGCTTAACAATTTAATCAACCAAAATTTATTTACGATGCATTATAAACTCGAAACCCTTCCGGTTATCATTGAGGCTCCCGGTACAAAAATGCAAGTGCAGCATGGATTGGGAGATATGGCTGTTGCCTACAATGAATTCCCTCCCATGCCTTTAACTCCCAATTTGCTTGAGGGATTGCCAAACGACAGTTGCCCTTGTCCGCATTGGGGCTACATGCTCAAAGGATCGATGCATATCAGATATGATGGTGGCGAGGAGGAATTAGTTCATGCGGGTGAGGTATTTTATTTTCCGGCAGGTCATGTCGGCTGGACCGAAGAAGAGGTAGCCTGGCTTGAGTTCAGTCCGGAGAAAGAATTAAAGACAGTTATGGATCATGTCGGAAGGAAAATGCAAGGAATGGGTCAGTGATTCGGAAACCAAAGTTATTTCCTTCTTCTCCTGAACAGATTCTTAAAGGGCTTTTTCTCTTTCAGGATTTTGAAGGGCTTGAACTCGAAAGGTTTTTTCTCCCTGAAATCCTCGCACATCAGCTGACTGATGGTGGCCTCAGAGATTTCGAAGCTATCCTCCTTCACCTGGCTCCAATGTTCATCAGCAAAGGTTCTCTTCATAAAACCGGCCCAGATGGGCATGGCGGAATAGGCCCCCTGTCCATATTGAATGGTCTGAAATCGAACGTTCTGAAGATCTCCGCCCACCCAGGCCCCTGCCACCAGGCCCGGGGTGAATCCAATGAACCATCCATCGGTGTAATTCTGAGTGGTTCCGGTTTTCCCTGCTACATCCGCAGTAATCCCATAATATTCGCGTAAACCGACGGCGGTACCTTCGTTGACCACACCCCTTAACATTTCAATCATCAGTTCCGCATTTTCAGGACTGCAGATGGCCCTTCCCTCCTCCGAATGATCAGTCAGTTCCAGGACCTTTCCGTTCCGGTCCTCAATCCTTTGTATATATACAGGCTCCCAGGCCACTCCCCGGTTGGCAATGGCCTGGTATACACCCAACATCTCATAAAGCGATACCTCTCCAGTGCCCAGGGCCAGGGAAGGAACAGCGGGCAGGGGAGAGCTAATGCCTAGCTCTTCACACAGCTCCAGAACGCTGTCGATACTCACCCGCATCAGGAGGTCCACACTTACGGTATTTACAGAATGCAGCAGGGCACCCTTCATGGAATAGTAGCCCCCGTAGTTCCGATCTGCATTCCTGGGAGTCCAGTCCTCATAGTCCTCATATACCACGCTGTCGTTGGCAAAGTAGTCGCAGGGAGAGATCTCCTGCTCAAGGGCTTCCAGGTATACCACGGGTTTGAATGTGGATCCGGCCTGACGACTGGCCAGCACGTGGTCATATTTAAAATACTCATGGTTGATCCCACCCACCCATGCCTTAATTTCGGCGCTGCTTACATCCATGGCCAGGAAGCCAGCCTGTAATAGTCCCAGGAAATGCTTGAGGGAGTCAAGGGTATTGTATTCCTTATCCTGCATACCATCCCAGGTGAAAACTTCCATCTTCCGCTTTGGCTCAGAAGCCATCCCTGGCCGCTGCTCTCCATCGTAGTTGATAAGCAACTGCTTTTCGGTCAATCCTTTCCAGAGATCATCACCTTTCCATTGTTTCTCAAATATCTCCTGCAGATGTTTCATTTGCCTTTGCATGGCTTCCTCTGCATAGTGCTGAAGCCTGCTGTCAATGGTGGTATAGATTTTAAGTCCATCGGTATACAGATTGTAGGGTTCCGAATCACTCTTGTAGTGCTCCTGGCACCAGATATCCAGTTCGCCCCTGATAAACTCCCTGAAATAAGGAGCAATGCCCGCATTATGTGGCAGGGGATGGTAATCCACTACCAGGGGCAGAAGTTGCAGGGAATCAGCCCAGGAAGGCTCCAGGAAGTCATATTTGGCCATCTGGGCCAGCACTACGTCGCGCCGCTCCCTCGCCCTTTCCGGAAAATTCACGGGATTGTAGGTCCTGGTGGCCTTCAACATGCCCACCAACACTGCCGATTCCTCCAGTTGCAGGTCGCCCGGATCCCTGTTAAAATAAAGCCTCGAAGCCGCCTTGATGCCAAAGGTATTCTCCCCGAAGGAGACTGTACTCAGGTACATTTCCAAAATCTCATCCTTGGTGTAGACCTTTTCTATGCGAATGGCGGTGACCATCTCCTTTACCTTGTTCACGGGCATGGTCAACACCCCGAAATCTCCGCGGGGATATAAATTCTTGGCCAGCTGCTGGGTAAGTGTACTGCCTCCTCCGGAGCCCTCTTTTCTGAGAAGCAAGCTTTTGAAAAATACCCTGAACAGGCTCCTGGTGTCAATGCCTCTGTGGCTGTAAAAACGTACATCTTCGGTGGCAATCAATGCACTCCTGATGCTTTCCGTAATCTCTGAAGGTTCCAGGAACTGCCGGTTCTCAATATAGAAGGTTCCCATCAGTACCCCGTCGGCCGTATATACCTCTGTGGCCATGGGATTCTGAATCTGTCTTAAGGCCTGATTGTCAGGCAGATTACCAAAGCTGCCTGCAAGCACCAGCAGAATAAAAGCCCCCTGGAGCAGTACCAGAGCAGCCAGAAGAATCATGAGAATCTTAAGAATTCTCCTGGGCATCTTAAGCTTTGGTTTTTTTTGCATCATCATAAAAACTCCTAATCAGCGCTATTAGTATATTTACTCTATAAACTTGTTAACACCTGGCCTTATGAAAAAATCCATCCAAGTGCTTATATCCATGTTTGCTCTCTTGTTGCATGTGTCGATCCCCCTGATGGCCCAGGATCCCGATGGCTGGGAAGCATACCAGACCAGCCTTCAACCCCCTGAAATAGTCCTCCCGGCCATTGAATTGAAGGAAGGGATGGTGGTGGGAGAAATCGGAGCAGGAAGAGGACGGTATACGGTAATACTGGCCAGGCATGTAGGTGAGAAGGGACACATTTACGCCAATGATATTGACACAGGGTCTTTAGATTATCTGGACCTTCGCCTCAAACGGGATAAGATCGATAATATCACGATCATCCGGGGCAAGGAAAGAGACCCTCTTCTTCCTGAAAATAAGTTGGATATGATCTTTATTGTCAATACCTATCATCATATCTCTCACCCGGTGGATGTACTGAAAAATGCATATCCTGCATTAAAAACTACAGGTACCCTGGTGATTATTGATGGTGTTCCTGGCAAGTACGGAGGGGATTCGAGTCATACCATTCCCAAGGATAAATTAATATCCCAGTCAAAGGAGGCGGGCTTTAGCTTTGTCAAGGTGGCAGCAGAGCTGGAGAGAGATAATATCTATATTTTCAGAAAATAAGCAAAGTATCAATTGTCTGATGCTTTGCTCTGATTTTTAGTAAGCCAGTAGAAAGTCGGAATTCCTACTAATATGACTCCGATAGCGATGGAAGACTCCACCGGCCTTTCCAGAAATGCAAGAATCAGAACCATCAGGGAGCTAAGAATAAAGAAGGCAGGTAAAACAGGATATCCTGCTACCTTAAGTACCGTTTGTTGTTTTATCCGGAGTTTGAATACGCCTATCACAGCCAGAATGGGAAAGATACCCAGGGAAAAACTCAGGAAAGTAATAATCTGCTCAAAGGTCCCTGACACCACATAAATAATTGCCAGTCCGCTCTGCATAAGAATGGAAATACCCGGCACCCTGGAGCGGTTAATTTTCTTCGCCAGACCGAAGAAGTGTCCCGATTGGGCCATGGCATAGTATACACGGGGGCCAATTATAGTCAACACGCTGATGGCAGATAGAAGAATCAGGGCAATAAAGAGGGAGAATACCTGATCCAGGGAGCGGTTAAAGAGTTTATTGGCTGTAAGCCCCCCTATGGATATGACGCCCTCCATCTCGCCGGGAGGAACCGCATACACGTATAGTATATTCAGCAGTAGATAGATGACTGTTACTACAAAGGTTCCTACAATCAGCGAACGGGGGATGTTTTTTACCGGATTATACACTTCAGAACCTACATAGGTGGCGGCGTTCCATCCCGTATAGGCAAACAGAATCCACATCAGAGCCAGCCCCATGGTTTTCAGGTTTGCTCCTGAGAAGGCAAAATCCTTCTGAATACGAAAGTGCTCAAAGCTGCCTTCCCCAAAGACAAATCCGGTGATAAGCAATATCAGGATCAAGCCGATCTTTACGCTGGTGAGTACATTCTGAACTTTTGATCCGGAATGGAGGCCGAAGTAGTGTATTAGTGTAAAAACCAGTATGATCCCTACTGCAATGATTTTCTTGGTGAGCTCCAGGTGAGGGGGAAGAATATCCTCTGGCAGGGTCCTGACCAGATACTCACTGAATGCCAGTGAAGAAGCTGCCACAGGAGCTGAAAAACCCACCAGGAAAGAAACCCACCCACTCAAAAATCCAGCAAGAGGGGAGAAGAGCCTGGTGAGAAAAGCATAGTCCCCCCCGGAATTGGGAAATTTGGCCCCCAGCTCTCCATAGCTAAGTGCCCCGCTAAGAGCGATGGCACCTCCTATTACCCATAAGAGGAGTAGAAGGAGGGGATCATGTAACTGAGCCAGCAATAAGCCGGAAGTGGTGAAAATCCCGGCACCGATCATATCCCCGATGACTATATTGGTCAGGGAGAAAAGCTTCAGCTTTCTGGGTAGTTCAGCCTCCGGCATACCGGGAATATTATTCTGCTCTTTTGTAAGAGATTAATACCCCTCCACCTGCGGAATTCAAAGTGGTTTCATAGTTTTCCAGGCTCTTGACGTAATTTAAATATTCCTGGCTTCCGCCACCTCCTCTTCGTCCACCACCACTGCCATCACTGATATTATGTGTGGTGTAGCAACCACCCACCTTCAACTTGGGATCCACATCCAGGAAATAGTTCTTGTACCAGCCTTTATCTGCATCGCTGAAGACAAAATCAAAGGGTCCGTCCAGTTCCTTTACCAGGATGTGGGCATCGGCAAGACGTGCATCGATATACTCTGAAAGGCCGGCCTCTTTGAAGTTCTGTACAGCCTCCTTGTGCCTGGATTCATCGATGTCGATGGTGATCAATTTCCCTCCGGTTTTACTAAGGGCCCAGGCAATGTATATACCTGAATGACCCGTGGAAGTACCAATCTCTAAAGCACTCTTGTAGTGTCCTTTAAGAATCAGATCATAGAGCAATTTCCCATCCCTGGTGGGCACATTCATATCGTACCACTGACTGGACTTACTCGCCAGGAATTTTTCGACTTTTTGGTCAAGTTCAGGGTTTTCCTTGAGATTCTGCGCTTCTAATTCTGGTGAAATAAAAGCCGTTGCAAGCAGCAACAAAACGAATGAACTTACATGCAATATTTTCCTCATATCAGTAATTTTCTTGAGCTAGATTATTTAATCATTTCAGCTTATGACATTGATACTCTGACTTAAAATATGAAAAATGGTTTAATTAGGAAGATCAGAATTTCCAGTGCTTTAGAAGAACCCCTTCGGCACCATAGACCGGATCAAGCTTCTCCTGGAAGGAAAATGCATACCCAAACACTAATAGAATCAACCTAGTTTTTCTTTGAAAAAATCAATGGTTCTTTGCCAGGCCAGCTCTGCTGCCGCCTTGTCGTAACGTGGAGTCGAATCGTTGTGAAAGCCGTGATTCACATCAGGATATACATATGCGGTGTATTCCTTATTGTTCTTTTTTAAGGCTTCTTCATACGCCGGCCAACCTTCATTGACACGGGTATCCAGACCTGCATAATGTAGCAGGAGTGGGGCATGGATCTCAGGTACTGACTCCAGAGGAGGCTGACCTCCGTAAAAAGGCACGCAAGCAGATAAATCAGAAACCTTGACAGCCATCATGTTGGAGATCCAGCCTCCAAAACAGAACCCTACTACGCCAACTTTTCCGGTACAATTCGAATCTGCTTTCAAATAGTCATAGGCAGCTATGAAGTCCTCCAGCATCTCGTCGCGGTCGCGCTGACTTTGCAGGGTCCTGCCATCATCGTCGTTGCCCGGGTAACCACCCAGGGGAGTCAGAGCATCGGGGGCCAGGGAAACAAAGCCTGCCAGTGCAGCTCTGCGTCCAACGTCCTCAATGTGGGGATTCAGACCCCGGTTTTCATGCACCACAATAATTCCCGGCAGTTTGCCTTTGGCATCAGCCGGTTTGGAGAGCAAAGCCCTGATTTCACCGCCTCCTTTGGGCGACTTATAGGTAATGTATTTCGTTTCCAACCTGGGATCATCAG
>SPBY01000352.1 GCA_004525825.1 Bacteroidia bacterium | reverse complement strand
GTGTCTTCGGTAATATACACTCCCCAGGGATGACAGTGCTGCACATCGCCCCAATCGGCTGTAGTAGCTCCGAAGATTAAGCCATACTCTTCACTCCAGCGATGATTTAATAAAAACTCCATGGACCATTCCAAACGTTCCGCAACCGATTTATCGCCTATTTTTTCATTCAGGAATTCGGTGTCACCGGTCTTAAGCACATACTTGTAAACTGCTTGTACCAGGGATGTTTCGTGGTCGGTTTCCACCGTGTTTTTATGGCCGGCGTAATTGGGCTCTAAATCAGTAAAGATATATGTATAGCCACCCTCGGTTTGTATGGCTTTTTCCTTTGGAATGAATCCGTCAATGATATTTCCATCTTCGCGCTGTAGCCGGAAGAACACGCGCAGGTTCTCTTTCAGGGTTTCCTGCGGATACACTTCGGCCGAAAGTTCGATGAAAGTGTTGTAATCTCGAATCCAGACTTCGCCATACCCATCGCCGGCGTTAAAACCGCTTTTTACAATATCCAATGCTTTGTTTTTTGTGAAAGCAAAGTATTCGTTGGATTTAATTTGGTCCTTTACTCCGCTCTGAGGCTTCTTAACATTGCAGGCTAGCATCATTGCAAGCGCCATAAATAAACATACCGTCCTCATTCTATGTAATTTAGCTTATAATCCGATTGTCACTGTACTCCCGCTCCAGGGAGCTACTTCCAATTGCATCTCTGAAATTTCAGCATCGCTTTTTAGATGCGACAAGTCGATCCCAATCTGTCGCTTCTCTCCGGGAAAAAGTGTGAAATAATTGTCCTCCATAAACACCGGAAGCACAAGCTCTCCACTCTGCTTATCGCTAATAAGCATGCGCATAAAGAAGGCAGTTTCATGTCCGGTATTTTCTATGACTGCCTGTATCAATCCATTATCATTCTTCCTTACATTTACCTGTAAATTAGCCGGCTTAAGTCTTTCCAGCTCCAGCCAGTCAGATTCCTTGCTTGTCAGCCAATACAGATTTTCATCAAGCAGCTTGCCTTGGCCATCCTTAAGTTTTAGCCGGGCAAAATAAAAGCCAAGAGGCTTTTTATTCTCAAATAGTTTTCGGATTACTTTGTATGAATTGGCACCTGCATCTGCTTCAGAGCTGTTTTTTTGAAGGGTACTTCCATGAATATCGAAGAGTTCTGATTCAACATGCAGATTGTTGGCATCGCTTTGGGTCTGATTGACGATACAAATGCTGGAATCGTTAAGATTTAACTGAAGGTGCAAGGGTTTGGCTCCATGCCGGTAACCGTAGAAACCGCCATTCTGATCCAAAAACACATCGTAAAATTGTCCCCGCAGGGAGGTCCATGGATTCTGGTTCTTCCATACCAGCATTCCCGTATACTTGTCCCACATTCCGGCATTGAAGCCTTCCTGCAAGGCACGGTATTGTTCGTAATTCACCAACTGGGCTTTTTTGCAGAAATCTTCCACTCCGGTAATCTCGCCAAGCTGCTCAATATATAAGCCGTATCCAATGTATTTGTGGTAACGCCAAACCTGGTTTGCTCTATCCTCCTCAGGAGGCTGGAGATCTTTTTCGGCCATCATTTTTCTCATGCTTTCCACATTGGGAAGTCCCACCGATCCCAGCTCCGGATTAAAGGGATAGGACTGTGTGACAAAAAAGCGCTTTGGATCCTGAATGCCATAGGGGCCGTCTCCATTCCCTCCAATGGTATTTCTAAGAATACTGTCGGAGGTGGATTCATTTACATAATAACGCGTTTCATCGTATTCCGGAAAAACTTGCTTCTCCAAGATCTCATTGATATCCGGTGGGGGAGGGAATTCGTTTCCCCCACACCACATGTATAGGCTTGGATGGTTGCGCAGCATTTTTATCTGGTCAATGGCTGTGCTTATAAACAGGGAATGATCATCGGGATAGGCCTGCCGACGTGCCTGCGACTCCTTTTTACGGGGATCCGGCCAGCGTCCGTTACAATCGCCCGAGACCCAGAGATCCTGCCATACCAAAAGCCCGTATTTATCGCAGGCCTCATAGAATTCAGGACGTTCAGGCATTGCCCCGCCCCAAATACGAATCATGTTCATATTCATTTCGGCATGCATGCGGACTTCCGCTTCATACCTTTCGGGAGACAGACGAAGCAAGGCATCAGAGGCAATCCAGTTTCCGCCTTTAATAAAAACCTTCTGTCCGTTAATCAGGAATACCCTTCCGCCCGCTTTTTCATCAAAATAGTCAGAAGTTTCACGCAAGCCAAAGTTGAACGATTCTGAATCCGATACTACATCCTTTTGTTTGAAACTCATTTCCAGTTTGTACAGATTGGCTTCCCCCATTCCGTTGGGCCACCAAAGTTTTGGGTAAGGAATTTCTATTTCATCAAATTCAAGCGTAATACTGGCTCCGGCATTTATGCTTGCCGGTAGTTCCCAGTGTTTATCACCCACTGTGGCCATGAGAGTTCCTTCCTGAGTGATGTCTGAGGCATTAAATAACTCAGCAGAAATGGTAATGTATGCCGGGTCTTGATTTTTCCCGGGCCATCGCTTACCCGGGACCTTGGTTTTTACATAAGGGTGGCGGATGTCAACAGGGCCTGTTATTTCCAAAGATACCTGATCCCAAATCCCGGTATTTCGGTCGCGAATCGGGCAAATCCAATCCCAGCCAGCAGTAAATTGTTGGGTGACCGATCGGGCAATCGTTCCGTCTCCCCCTTGTCCCCCGTTCGCATTTCCAACAGGAACCGGAGGCTCCACCAACACGGCCAGAGTATTTGTCCCGCCTTTTTCAAGAAAGGGCGTCAGCAGATATTTCTCTCTCAGGAACATGCCCTTATGGGTATCGGTATTAATCCGCCTTCCATTCAAAAACAGGTCAGCAGAATAATTTATTCCCCTGAATTTCAACCAAAGCTGTTCTCCCTGCTTCATTTCCGGCACTATAAAACGATTATGAAACCAGAATGTATAATATTCCGCACCGGTTTCGTAAATATCCGGGATCAACTCGTTATTCAATCCAAAGAAAGGATCAGGAACCTTTTTATTGTGTAACAAAGTGCTTAAAACCGTTCCCGGAACTACGGCTTCCATCCAGTCAAAGAGCTCGAATTCAGGAGAAGATACCACGGTTCCATCCACCGGCACTTCTGAAGCACGTTTAGCTTTCCATCCTTCATCCAAAAGAATTTCCTGTGTTTGAGCGAAGGAAGCAATTGCAGTTGTCAGACTAAGGATTAAGGCAATTAGTCTGGGCATAGTGGTGGGCTTATGATGATTCATTTTACAATATGACCGAGTGTAAGCAAGCTTTCCTTTACTTGAGGATAAAGGCGCATGGCATTTTTATAATATATCTTCTCCAGTACGTCTATGGGCAGTTCAAGGCCTCTTATTTCGGGCCCTCCGAAAAAACCTCCTTTCACAGTATCTCCTGTTTCTAAAATTCGAAAAGCCCTGGTATATTGCTCAGCCCGCAGGCTTGATTCTCCTTTATCTTTCCATTGACCAATATCGGTTCCAAATAAGATTCTATCGGACCACTCAATCATAAAGGACCGCAGGTTATCCCGGTTAACAAGGTGGTAATATTGAAAAGTAGCCGCCAAATCAATGTGCAAATTGGGAAAAGTAGCCAACAGGTTTCGCAGGTAATCTATTTGGGCATCCTGACATAACATCCAATTACCATGTGCTGCAACTGCAATTAGCTTGGGATGCTTCTCTAGTACATTTCTCCAGGCATTAATTTCAGCCCAATATTCTATTGGATCTGCAAGCCAGTCGGTTCTTTCTTCCCAGGGTCCATTAGGATCTGCTATGTGTATAGAAGCCGCCAAAAAGCCAATTCTTTCCATCTCAGAAAAAGTAGCTTCATGGGCAGGGTCGTCTATATATGGCTTACCATCTTCCTTTTTTTCGAGCTTACGGTACCAGGGGCCTGACCAGATTTTATAACCCACAAATCCCTGTTTCTGAAATCCTTCTAAAGCTTCGGGACGATATTTTAGTCCGTCATGCGCAGCATAATCGGCAATGGCACATAACATTCGTCCTTTGCTGGCGGCCAATACATAAGCTGTATTTTCAATAGGGTCATTTCCACCACCCAGATTGATCCAAATAGCCAGATCTATGGCACTACTGTCCAACAATATTTTCCTTAATTCGAGACAATTAGCTATCCCTGTCAAATCAGTACCTATATGCGTGTGCACATCAATTCTCGGAATATCGGGATAGTTAGTTCTGAATTGACTAGAAGCAGATGTGAAGCTAAAAATCAACAAATAAATAATTATTAGGTTTTTCATAGCGATTATTTCAGAATAAAAGATACAGGTTGGTTTGCCTTGATATTAAATTGAAATGAATTGTTTAGAATTTCAATCCCCTTTTCATCAGTAATTT
>SPBY01000093.1 GCA_004525825.1 Bacteroidia bacterium | reverse complement strand
GTGCATGCCAAATATGCCAACGGGGTCATGATGCAGGTCAGCGGAGATTTCCCCAACGGGGTGAAATTTTACGGAAGCGAGGGCTGGATCTTTGTGAGCCGCGGCAATGTGGCGGTCACCTCTTCCGATCCCACCAAGCCGGACAGTGAACTGAAATCCCTGGATGCCAGCGACCCGAAGATCCTGGAATCGAAGATTGGTCCCGAAGAGCTCCACCTCTACAAGGCCCCCGAACAGCATCTCGACTGGCTCAGTGCCATCCAGTCGCGCAGGGAACCGGTAGCACCTGCCGAAGTGGGACACCGCTCCTGCTCGGCCTGCCTGGTGAGTCACATCGCCATGAAGATGGACGGCAAGCTGCACTGGGATCCCGTGCGTGAGCGCTTTGTCGACAACGACCGGGCCAATGCCCTGCTCGGCCGGCCCCAGCGTTTCCCCTATGGGACTGACCATGTTTTATAATTCAATAATGATGACTCAACTTTACAGGAAGTACGGGCTGAAATACATCCTGCTGCTTGCCGGAGTTCTTCTCCACTTCCAATTCCTGTATGCGCAATCCGATACCCTGGATTTCAAAACATTTGATAAGGATCTGACAGACATGGAGGAAGAGTTGGTTCCCATTAAAACCAACTACTATATGATCGTCCCCCAGGGAATTGCCGGAAACATTGGGGTATACCTGGGCGAAGAAGTGTTCCTGGTTGACAATCAATATAGTGCTGTGGTCCCTAAAATCAGGAGGATGCTAAGGACTGTGAGTGACAAGGAGGTGGGAATGGTGATGAATACCCATTATCATTACGATCATGTGGACGGTAACCGGGCCTTCGGGAAAGAAGGGATACCCATTGTAGCCCATGAAAGCGTAGAGCTTCGCCTTTCATCGCCACAGCAACTGTCACCTCCCTGGCCCCTGCTTCAGCCCGCCTACCCCGAGTGGGCATGGCCCACCATCACCTTTAAGGACACCCTGCTCCTGACCGATGGAAAAGAGACCATTGCACTCCACCATTTTATCGCCCATACAGACGGGGATGTGATGGTGCACTTCAGAAAGGGAGATATCTGGCACACGGGAGACATTTTCGTAACCTACGGCCTGCCCTATATTGATGAGGCCAGCGGAGGCGATATCTACGGGATGATCCAGGCCTTGGATTACCTCCTGGAGCGAGCCGGACCGGAAACCCTCATTATCCCGGGTCATGGTCCCTTATGCACTATAAAGGAAGCCATTACCTACCGCGACATGTTGGTCTCTATCCGTGAACAGGTGGCCGGATTCATGAAGCAGGGCCTCAATCTGGAGGAGATCAATGAAAAGGTTACGATTCCTCCGGGTGTAGAGGCCATGGACAAAAAAGCATTCATAAACCATGTGCAAAAAATGATCGAAAAGCATGAAAAATAATCTACTCGTCATAGCTGCCATCCTGTTTCTGGTAACAGCATGCACCCAGGCACAAAATAAAAAAACCACATCCCAAGAAGCCACACCCATGTTTACCCCTGTCAAAGGAAAAGTAAAACTGATGAACCTCGATCCGGGTCACTTTCATGCCGCCCTGGTCCAGAAAACCATGTACGAGCAGGTCGACCCGGTGGTGCATGTCTATGCTCCCGAGGGTCCCGAGGTAAAGAGCTACCGCAACCTGATCAAGGACTACAACGCAAGGCCAGAAAATCCCACCAGCTGGAGAGAAAAGGTGTACACCGACAGCGATTTCCTGGAGAAGATGCTCTCCAAAAAGCCGGGCAACGTGATGGTGGTCTCAGGCAACAACGCCAAGAAGACAGAATATATCCTGAAGACCGTCCAGTCTGGAATCCATGTACTGGCCGACAAGCCCATGGTTATTTCGCCCGACAACTACCCCATGCTGGAAGAGGCTTTTGCCACTGCCACGGAGAATGGAGTGCTGCTATACGATATCATGACCGAGCGGCACGAGATCACCACCATGCTGCAGAAGGAGCTCTCACAGATTCCGGAGGTGTTTGGAGAACTGCAGAAAGGCAGCCCCGATGTTCCGGCCATCACCAAGGAGAGCGTGCACCACTTCTCCAAGATCGTCTCGGGCAAACCACTGATACGTCCGCCCTGGTTCTTTGACGTAAACCAGCAGGGAGAAGGCATTGTGGATGTGACCACCCACCTGGTGGACCTGGTACAATGGGAAGCCTTCCCCGAAGTCGTGTTACAAAAATCCGATGTGAAAATTTTATCTGCCAGACGGTGGACCACCGACCTCAGCCCTGCTATGTTTGAAAAGGTGACCGGACTCGACAGCTATCCGGAGTACCTGGACAATGCCGTGTGGGACAAACATCTGAAAGTTCACTGCAACGGGGAGATCAATTACACCCTCAAAGGGGTGCACGCAAAGGTTTCGGTGATCTGGAACTTCGTGGCACCTGAAGGAACCGGTGATACCCACTACTCGGTGATGCGGGGCACCCGCTGCAACCTGGTGATCCGCCAGGGCGAGTCCGAAGACTACCAACCCAAACTTTACATTGAAGCCACCGATCCGGCTTCCCAGGAGGAGTTCTACATAGCGCTGGAATCCGGCATTGAAAAGCTGGCCACACGCTACCCGGGCATCGTGCTGAAAGACGCAGAGGAACTCACCTGGCTCCTGGAGATCCCGGACAGTTATAAGGTGGGTCACGAAGCGCACTTCGGACAGGTCACCGAAAAATTTCTTGGCTACCTGAAATCCGGCACCCTTCCCCGGTGGGAAATTCCCAACATGATTGTGAAGTACTATACCACCACCGAAGGGATGAAACGGGCAATGCAACCCGTAGCAGAAGGATTCCCTGCCCCGAAGAAGGGTCTCTAATCAATAGTCAGGGTCTTTTCAAGATTGAGGTAACCCATCCAGATTCTTCCCTGCTCCTGCACCAGATCGTCCCGGGTCAAATGATAATTTTCCCCGGGAAAACGAAACCATGCCGTATACTCCCCCGGGGGCACTTCATTGAAATGGGGATAGTCGCTGGTCAGGCGCACGTTTGCCCCGCTTCCAATCACCGATAACCAGTCCGGATTCCATTCCCCTTTCGGATCGGGAACCTCAGGAACCATTTCATGGTAATAATACACATCTTCCGCATTGCGCAGCGACAGGCCATTGGTGAAATAATGGTAGAGGGCGCTTCCCATTTTTTCAGGATCGGGGTACAGGTACGGGTAGACATCCTCATTCCTTAACTCCAGCTCCAGTTCCAGATGTCCGGCTTCCACCCTTCGAATTTCCACGATCTCACAAGCCAGTCCGTGATGAAACTGCTCATATCTGAGCAATGCCTTGGCCACCCTGATATCCTCGCGGGGATCGGCAGCATCCTCCGGAGAACCAGGATGAAGCAGGTCAATGAGTACCACAAAGTCCCCGTAATAGGACCAGTTCCAAAGCAAGGGTCCGCTGGGCATATAGGAGTCCCAGGGATTCATCATGGCCAGATCATAGATCTTCTCACCTTCTGCGTAGACGGCGTTTACCCCAGATTCCAGAATATCTTCCGTGAAAGAGATGTGGTCTTTCAGGTAAATCATGTGGGTCGAAAAATCATAATACTCAATGTCCTTATGGTTGAGCACCACGCCATCGTCCGATACCAGGCAGAAGCCTTCGCTCACATCAGGCCAGGTATTGGCCTTTTCACAGGCTGTAGCCAGCAGGGAACAGAGGACCATACAAATTGTCAGGGTTTTCATAGCATAAGCGGTATTTAAGAAATTATGGTCGGTGCTTCTCCCACTATGGCGCCGGTCATCACATCTACGTACATGAGGTAGTGGACCTGATTCGGGATATTCAATTCCCACACGATCCGGAGTTCAATTCTATCCTCACTCCGGATGGGAAGCACCTTCAAAGCCGAGGCAGCTGCATTCACGTCCTCCTTTGCAATGGTCACCTTCCACTCGACCCCTGCAATGGTATAATGCGACACTACCCTTCCCACCAGCAAGGACCTGGCTTCTTCCAGATCCACCCGGAATTTTTCCGGAATATATATTTCCGGAAACCAGTTGTTCCCCACACTGACCAGCTCTCTGTTTTTTATGCTGAAATAAATTTTCGAATCCAAGACCTCCAGGGTATCCACCATCTGATTTGAGGAATTGGCTATCCATTGAATAGTACCATCGGGATAGGCAGGGGTTGTCCGGATCTTTTCTATCTGAAAATCTCCCGGATGCTTCACGCCGCTGGCCGATGGATGGCTGCTAACAAATGCCCTGATCAAATCAACGGCTTCAGCTTCTGTCAGCGAATCCAGCACAGGAGGCACCTGGGCATTTGCTTCAAAATCCGTATGACGCTTACAAAATCCAAATTCATCCAGTGAGGATTTGAGGTACACATGGGTTTGCGCAAACTCAATTCTCAGTTGCTCCAGGGTCGAAGAAGGGAGCCTATGAATAGTTGTCGGATAATCGGGATCGATATCAACGGATTCACAAGCCGAAATTAAAATGGCCAGTATAAGTATGATCAACAGGTTTTTCTCCATATTCCCGAAGTTGAAATTCTGGACCCCTTTTACCCTAAGAGGCCAAGATTTCCATTTTGGTTGCGCACGCACTCGATCCATCGGAGCTATTCCATCACCCCCACAAAGTAGAGATCGAAACCTCCTTTGCCACCGGGCCTGTTGGAAGAAAAAATCATCATGTTCCTGTCCTCATCCACCTCTTCTTCGAAAAGAATGGGCCGGTACTCATCGGAGGCCGAGTTAATGGCCGGTCCGAAGTTCACCGGAGTGCTCCAAGCACCCCCCTCAAATTTGGAATAATAGAGATCGAATCCCCCATATCCACCGGGCCTGTTGGAGGTCAATACCAGGGTATTTTCAAAGATAAAGGGGCATTTATCATCATACTCACCCGACAATATTTCATCCCTCACTACTTCATGCGGCTCAGTGTCAGAAAGCACCCCAATGATAGAATCATCGGCATAGTTCACACTCACCTGAAAGATATTAAACACCCCATCCTCCCTGTCGGAACAGAAATAGATTTTCGATAAATCGGAATTGAAAGAGGGATAGAGATCATTGAAACCAGAATTCAGAAAGGCCACAGGCTGGATCTCTGAAAACTCAGCAGTGCCGCCGTTAAAGGTATATGCTATCTCATAATCTCCTTCCCTGTCAGTGGCAAAGAGCAATACAAAATCATTCTCAGATATTTCGGCGTAAGGTTCGAACATTAAATAGGGTCCCAGCTCATTTCCTGTAATGTTGACTTTCTTTACGGCCTCTAGCAAAAGCCCAAAATCGTTTCCATAAGCACTCCACCAACCATATTCCTGGCTCACCTTCAGCTCCCCCGAGGTCTTACTGAATTCCACATTCATGGGTGCATACAAGACATTAAACTCGCCTCCCTGGCTTTGCCTGTTGGTAGAGAAACAAAAAGGAATGAAGCGACCAAGCGTGGGGGCCGTGGAATTATAATCGTCATACTCGGTGTTAAAAGCTTCCAGGTTCACCGGAGTGTCAGGCAGTTTCCCATTGGGGTATTTGTATCCGTACCAGGGACATCCTACAAGAGTAAGGGCCATCAGTATGAGTACATATTTTGAATAGCGCATAACACAAAGTAACGACACTATTTAATCATAATGAAATTTGCAGGAATACACCCGGATCTCATCATCCGTGACCCGGTATACCAACCTGTGTTCCTGATCGATGCGCCTTGACCAGAATCCCGCAAGATCGTGCTTAAGCAATTCAGGCTTGCCCAATCCGGTAAAAGGATGCCTGGAGATATCCTCTAACAGGGCATTAATTTTTCCAGTCATCTTTCGATTGGTAGACTGCCAGTGGAGGTATTCCTCCCAGGAATCACTATTAAATACAAACCTCATGGATCGATCAGATCTTTCAGGTCCTTCACCACTACCTTTCCCTCCTTAAATTGCTCTATAGACTTATACAGGCTGTCTCTATTGGCTTTCGTAGAAAGCAGGTACATGGTTTCCATCAGCGAATTGTACTCGTCCAGGGATATCATCACCGCACCCTTGCCCTTGCCGCGATTGATAATCAATGTTTCAAAGTCCTCAATAACCAGGTCCAGATACTTCTTTATCTCCTTCCGGAAATCTGTTATGTTTGCGCTTAACATGTTTCTTTTTATGTACATTGTTCTGTGCAAATTTAGTTACAACATTCTGTAAAGTCAAGTATATTTGATTTATGTGATCAATTAAGGAATATCAGTTATTTTTAAGGCTACTCTGACCAAACTGCACCCGACATGAAAAAACTACTCTTTCCTGCCCTTTTGATCGCCCTGTTCAGTTGTCAGCCGAAAGTCATGGAACAGCAGGTGATCGCACCATTCACCGGGCTCGATACCATCTGCACCAACGACTGGTGGAATCGAGCCCCCAATCCCATCCACAACGTGAAGGTGGAGCGCGACCAGGTGGTGGCTTTCGGCCTATACACCGTCATGAACCACACCCTGAAACTGAGTGCGCAGTTGTATCCCCTTTATCCGGAGGAAACGCGCGAGGTAAGGCTGGAAGTGCAACGCGACGGACAGTGGCAGGAGATCGCCAAGGAGGAGGTGAACGACCTGGGCTGGTCAGCCTTGTTCCGCATCGAGGACTGGGATGCATCCAAAGATGTAGCTTACAGGCTCAGGCACGGAAAAGAGGCCATGTACGAAGGCCTGATCCGTAAGGACCCGGCAGACAAAGTGGAAATTGTACTGGCAGCCTTCTCCTGCAGCAGCAACCGCGACCGGGGCGACCGTGACAGTTATGTGCAAAACATTGAGTACCTCGATCCCGACCTGATCTTCCTGGCAGGCGATCAATCCTACGATCATACCGAACATACTGCTTCCTGGCTGCTCTTTGGTTCGCAATTCGGGGAGATCTGGCGCACCCGGCCCTGCATCTCCATTCCCGATGACCACGACATCGGTCAACCCAACCTGTGGGGAGAAAGTGGCAAGATTTCCTATACCTCAGGATGCGACGATGGCGGATACAAGTACCACCATGAGTATGTGAAGATGGTGGAGCGCTGCCAGACCGCCAACCTTCCCGATCCCTTCGATCCCACCCCCATCGGACAGGGCATCGGAGTCTATTACACCCGCCTGGTGGTGGGCGAAGTGGATTTTGCCATCCTCGAGGACCGCAAGTTCAAGTCAGGTCCCAATGGGAAGATTCCCCGGCAGGGTCCGCGACCCGATCACATCCTGGATCCCAACTACGATCCTAAGTCCATCGACAAGCCGGGACTGGTGCTCCTGGGCGATCGGCAGCTGGAGTTTCTGGACCAGTGGGCCGGTTGGAACAAAGGGGTAAAGATGAAGGCAGTGCTTTCCCAGACCGGTTTCTGCGGAGCGGCCCACCTGCACGGCACCATCGACAACCGCCTGCATGCTGACCTGGACTCCAATGGCTGGCCCCAGAGCGGCAGGAACAAAGCCTTGAGGGCCATCCGCAAAGCCAATGCAGTGCATATCGGGGGCGATCAGCACCTGCCCACCATTGTCCGGCATGGCATCGACGAATTCCGCGATGGCCCCTGGGCCTTCATCGTACCCGCCAGTGTTAATACCATTTACAAGCGCTGGTGGTGGCCCGAGGATGAACAGCCTGGCGGCATGCACGATCTGGAGAATCCCCTGCCCTGGACGGGCGACTATCTCGATGGCATGAACAACAAGATTACCATGTATGCCTATGCCAACCCGGAAAACATTTCTGAGGCAGCAGGTTTCGGGCTGATCCGCTTCCACAAAAGCACCCACGAGGTCACCTTTGAGTGCTGGCCCCGCGATGTATTTGTATTGGAAAAAGGGGCCACCCAGTTCCCCGGATGGCCCCTGACAGTTCAACTGCAACCTTAGGCCTTAAGTTGGCCCGTAAATTCTATTGGAACCTAAAAGTTCCGCAGGCCCCTATCGGGAGCCTTGCTTCTATTAATTGGCTTTCACAAATTTCACCCCTTCTCCAAAACGGAAGCGGGCGAAGATTCCCCAGTTGTTGCCGTAAAAATAAAAGCCGTCGGTGAGCATAAAACCAGGACGCCAGTCAAATCCAATGGTAAGAGGAAATTCAAAGGAGTACTCAGCCCCAAAATCACCGGCTACTCCCAGATCAAATCCATTGTAGAAATAGAACTCCGGACCGACGCCGGGATAAAATTTCAAGCCGGAAGGCCCGTCCTGGATGGCAAAGAGCCAGTCAAAATAGGTTCCCAGGGCAAAATGATCATATAAATAAACGGTCGGATGCAGGCGGGGTGCTTTGGCCAGGGGAATGGTCATATCCAATGCAACTTCAGGTCCGAAGCGGCCTCCGATTTCCCAGTTTGACTGGGCTTTCAAGTCAGATTCTGTTAAGACCATTGCCAGGATCGCCAGGATCCCAACAAAGATTAATTTCCTGATACTCATAATTGCGGGGTTAGTTTATCAGTCTCATCTTATTTCTTGGGAACAGGGAATTTATACATGAGCGCCGAAACCTTTTTAGGAATGCCTGTCTCCCGCTTAGCCGGGTTTTCATTGATGGTCGATGTTGCCACACCCTGCCAGATCTGGCCTTTTGTTTTACCATCGAAGACATCCATCACCAGGGTTCCCTCCAGATAATCACTTTCAGAGTAGGTAGTGGTGCCAGAGCCGTAGCCCCATCCTCCACCGTACCTGCCGTAACCGCCGTAACCGCCTCCATAGTAATTGTTATAGGCCGTCACGGTGGTTTTCCGATCAATCACAATAAACAGGGTGATATCCATATCCCCGTCGCTTTCCACATAGCTCAGCCCACGGGCTGTAAGCTCATTTCCAAAGGCATCATGAAGCCGTTTCTTATCGAGGGCATTTAGAAGCCGGTCACTGTTCTCCTGCCAGCCCAGGAAGCTAAAGGTTTTGTACTGACTGAAGT
>SPBY01000649.1 GCA_004525825.1 Bacteroidia bacterium | reverse complement strand
TTGTTTACGGATCACCGTTGGAAGTCCCCAAGAGAACCGCATATTGATTGACACACTCAGAACATACAAGTAGTCATGAAAAAAGTTCTATTTATTGACCGGGATGGTACATTGATCAGGGAACCAGCTGACGATTATCAGGTGGATTCCCTGGAGAAACTGGAATATCTCCCAGGAGTATTCAGAAACCTCTACAAATTGAGGCACTATACAGACTATGAACTGGTGTTGGTAAGCAACCAGGATGGGATGGGGACCGCTTCCTTTCCTGAGGCGGATTTCAGAGTCCCCCACGAAAAGTTCCTGGAGGCTTTCAGGAACGAAGGGGTGGAATTTGATGCCATACACATCGATCCTTCTCTCCCGGAGGAGGATTCACCTAACAGAAAGCCCCGGACAGGAATGCTTAAGGCTTACATGGAAGGTACTTACGACCTGGAAAATTCCTTCGTAATCGGCGACAGGAAGACAGATATTGAACTGGCGGAAAACCTGGGAGCCAGGGCTATCTTCCTGGGTAAGGAGATGGTCAGCAAAGAGCTGTGCGCTTTTATCGGTGATGACTGGGATCAGATCTACCGCTTTATCCGATCACAGCAACGCTCTGCCAGCCTGAGCAGGGTGACCCGTGAGACAGAGATCCATGTTAATCTTGCCCTGGATGGTGAAGGAAGGAGCCAAGTTTCTACGGGGCTTGGATTTTTTGATCACATGCTGGATCAGCTTGGAAAACACGGTGGATTCGACCTGGAAGTGAAAGTCAAGGGCGACCTGGAGGTGGATGAGCACCATAGCATAGAAGATACTGCCATTGCCCTGGGAGAGGCCTTCCTGCAGGCCCTGGGAAACAAGCGGGGCATTGAAAGATATGCTTTTGTACTGCCCATGGACGACTCACTGGCCACTGTGGCAGTGGACTTCGGGGGCAGGCCCTGGATCGAATGGGAGGTCGAATTCAGTCGGGAGAAGATAGGCGATGTTCCTACCGAGATGTTTTTTCACTTTTTCAAGAGCTTCTCTGATGCGGCACGGTGTAACCTGAACATCCAGGCATCGGGGACCAATGAACACCATAAGATAGAAGCCATATTCAAGGGTTTTGCCAGGGCTCTGGGCAAGGCAGTGAAGTTGGATCCTGACAATAACAAACTTCCCTCCACCAAAGGTTTGCTTTGAATCTGAATGAAGATGAAAGTAGCGATTATAAAATATAATGCTGGCAACATAAGATCGGTCGATCATGCCCTTAAAAGATTGGGAGTGAACGGGGTGGTAACGGATGATCCAGCTACCATTACCTCGGCCGACCGGGTCATTTTCCCCGGGGTGGGCGAAGCAGGCACCACCATGAAGTACCTGCAGGAGCGCGGCCTGGATCGCCTGCTGAAGGGCCTGACTCAGCCGGTGCTCGGGATCTGCCTGGGTCAGCAGCTGATGTGCAGCTGGACCGAGGAGGGAGATACCACCTGCATCGGCATCTTCGATCAGGTGGTTCGCCGCTTCCCGTCTGGTGGACTGAAAGTTCCTCACATGGGATGGAACAGCCTGGACCGGGTAGAGGGTGAACTAATACCTGCCGGACTTAAAGGCTCTTATGTCTATTTTGTACACTCTTACTATGTGCCTGTGTGTGAGGACACAGCTGCTGAATCAAGCTACATGGTGCCTTTCAGTGCCGCCATGCAGAAAGACAACTTTTATGCCACCCAGTTTCATCCGGAAAAGAGTGGGGATCCGGGTGAAATAATACTTTCCCAATTCCTGGAGCTATGATTGAGATAATCCCGGCCATAGATATCATTGGAGGCAAATGCGTCAGGCTCACCAAAGGCGACTACAGCCGGAAGAAGGAGTATGGCGATCCCCTTGAAATGGCCCGACAGTTTGAGGGTCACGGGATCCAAAGATTGCACCTGGTGGACCTGGACGGAGCCCGGGAAAAGCGGGTGGTGAACATCCGGATCCTGGAAAAGATCGCCTCTCATACCGGCCTGGTAATTGATGCTGGCGGGGGATTACGCAGCCACGAGGATGTACGCATCGTCTTTGAAGCGGGGGCCCGGATGGTGACAGGTGGAAGCATCGCTGTGAAGGATCGCCCCATGTTCCTGAGCTGGTTGAAAGAATACGGGGCAGAACGAATTATCCTGGGAGCCGACTTCAAATCTGGAAAGATTGCTGTTAGTGGCTGGCACGAAACCACAGGGCTGGATCTGAAGGAGTTTATTTCCGGTTTTCGATATGAAGGGATAAGCACTGCCATCTGTACCGACATTGATAAAGATGGCATGCTGGAGGGCCCATCCCTGGATATTTACAATGAGTTGAAAGCCTCTGACCCCGGGCTCAAACTGGTGGCCAGCGGGGGCATCAGC
>SPBY01000131.1 GCA_004525825.1 Bacteroidia bacterium | reverse complement strand
TTACAGTCTCAGCAGCGGATAATGAGAACCTTTCAATCACAAATGGATCCAGAAGGGTGGCCATACCCTCGCAAAGTAAAATCAGCGTAGATTCACTCGTTGTATGTAAAGGAAAATATCTGCCTTTATTTAAGAACCTTGGCTATATCAGAATTAATTCCTCCATCGACGGGACTATGCTGGAAAAGGAGCATATTATTCAGGTTACTGTTAAAAATCAGGTCCAATACCCGGATCCTTCCGGAATAAAAATCTTTGACGGAAGATCGGAAGAACTCTCACTATTTAAGTATAATTGGAACGAATGGAATGACCCGCTTTCTTCAGGTGTCATATCTGAAGGATCAGGGAACGGTAACGAAAAGGCTGAAATGGGAGAGACTTTTTCAATCTGGATTAATCCTCCTTTTGCATTTGATTCCCTGGATACCCGGACCTGGCATCCTTCGATCCCGGTTATTGCAAGAGGCAACACTGATATTATTGTGGAAAAGGTAACCCACCATTCATTTAATACCGGAAGACCACTCCTTTCTGCTCAAATCAGACTTAACAGAAAACCTGAAAAAAACAACCCCGTAAGAATTCTGATGCAGTCAGAATTCCTGAAAGTCCAGCCCCTGGTGAATGATTGCCACAGGAATGTAGCTGATAACTTTGAATATTCCTATTATGAGATTCTTCTGTGCGAAGATGGGTTTGTCGGGATATCCAACCACAACTAAGAAGAGTTGTTTGCATAATTATTTATTTATTGGGCACCAATTATTACCAAAACAATGAAGACAAACGAAGATCATCCTGTCAACTTTTCAAGAATAGGTTTAACTGTATTACGTGTATTGGTTGGGTGGCACTTTTTATTCGAAGGGCTGTCAAAACTCGCCTCACCCGGTTGGTCAAGCGCTTCCTATTTAATGGAATCTAAATGGCTTTTATCAGGATTTTTTCATTGGATTGTTTCCAGTTCTACAGCTCTGACTGTTACTGATTTCATAAATATATGGGGATTAATATTGATTGGATTGGGCCTGTTTATAGGCTTATTTACAAGGCTGGCCAGTATCTCAGGTATCCTGATCCTGCTTTTATATTATATCGCGAATCCTCCGTTTGCAGAATCAACCATGCCTGGCTATGGACACTTTTTCATTGTCAATATCAATATAATAGAGGCTGGAATATTACTTGTATTTGTTTTTTTGAAGAGAGATTACCTCTGGAGCATTGACCGGCTTTTCAAGGGTATATTCCAACGCAGGAAAGAACAGATGTTTCCCCCCAATGAGAACCTTCATCCGGAAACAAATACACGGAGAGAACTGATTAAAAACCTGGCTTCCCTGCCTGTATTGGGGATTGTATTTTTTGGAATGGCAAAAAACAGCCGGTGGTTAAGCTTTGAGGAGAACAATTTAGAAAAGTCGGATGCCACAACCAGCGCCACACAAATGCAAGCGAAAATGTGGAATATAAGTGAACTGAAAGAGAAAGTTCCAACAGGTAAAATCAAACACGTGGAAATGAGCAGAATTCTGCCAGGCGGGAACCTGGTGGCTGGTTTTGCCCATGCCCGTGACCTGATCTATGTATCAGACATGATCAAGAATTACTTTACAGATGAAAAAGTGATTGAAACCCTGTGGCTGTATGAAGCATGTGGTATAAACACAATCGTTTTCAGAACGGATGAACAAACCATTAGAATACTGGAAAAGTACAGGAAAAGAGGCGGTAAGATTCAGTGGTTGGCACAGACCTATCCACAGGATGATGATTTTACCAACATTCAGATGGCGATTGATGCCGGCGCTGTCGGAGCTTTTGTAATGGGTGGCATTGCAGATAAACTGGTTTACGAAAATCGTTTGGAGCTACTCGCAAAGCCAATCGACTTTATCAGAAGTCAGGGTTTAATAGCCGGAACAGCAGGTCATGCAATCCAGGTTCCCATGGCTTGTGTAGAAAATGGGATTGAAGCTGATTTTTTCATGAAAACTTTTCATCACGACAAATACTGGTCAACCCATCCATCTGAAAACAGAAATGAATTTATGCATGACCTTGATTATAACAGTCTGGATCGAAATCAATTTCATGATAATAGCTGGTGCCCGTCACCTGAGGATGTGACTGCTTTTTTTAAAAAATGCAAGACGCCCTGGATTGGCTATAAAGTGCTTGCCGCAGGAGCCATTAATCCTGAAGATGGATTTAAATACGCCTTTGAAAACGGTGCAGACTTTATTTGTGTAGGAATGTTTGATTTCCAGATAATCCCTAATGCCAATATAGTTAGCAACTTATTAAATTCCAATTTAAACAGAGAAAGGAGCTGGTTTGCTTAATATTGAATTTGCAGTGGATGGGTCAGCTGTTTATGAAATGCATTGATTTCTTCTGATGGTTCTCCCTGGATAACATTAAACACCAGATAAGCGTTCTTTTCGTAATATCGGCTCCCTTTCGGCACATGAGAAATTTGATCATGGATCAATCTCCGGTTCCAGTATCGCCCGTTATTTGCACTGATAGATATTTTTGTATGGTTTTCGTATAAGGGAGATGGTTGACCATCCATATTCGTGTTGTCGTATTCCAGTCGTATGCTTCCAAATCCATATTTTAGCTCATCATGAAAGAAGCACACCCAGGTTGCGTCATCGCGGATTGGGTTCTCTGCCAGCTCTTCAATATTATTACCTTCGTAAAGACCAATGATATTCATCTCACCATCAGGGTGAAGAAACATCACATGTGTGAATAAGCTATCCATTGTCATTTCGTCATTTCTCAGAAAGAAAAGTTCAATATTTTCTTCCATCCTCATTTCCGAGGTGAATATGAAATATGGAAGTCCGGCATAGAACTCATATTTGTAATTGATACGGATTTCATTGTAATCATCCACAAAACCCGATTTATAAATGGTAGTCAGATAGGGACCATTCTTTATGAGGAGGGAGTCAGGCTCTTTGATATGCCCGAAAGTTTTATAGTTAAGCTCTTCTTTCTGAAAATTCGGGGCCCAGTGCATATTAATATGTGAGCGTTGCAATAATTGGTCCTGGAATTGCTTAAGTACCAAACCAGCTAGTTGTCCCGATCCTAAACCATTATCAGGAGTGGCCTTTATATCCGTTAAATCGGCAATAAAAAATGAATTTTCTACTTTCAAATTCAGTGGGGTCCCGTCAGACTTCAATTGTTCTTCATGGAGCGGCCCTTTGCCACAGACCACTTCATACATCTTCGTTTCATTTGCTTCAATGGATACCGGGAAAAGACAGGTATAGACCTTATCTGCGGAAGATTGGACCATCGAATCCAGGACCTGACCTCTGATAAGTCTGCTGCTATCTTTTTCTTTGATGCATATACTATTAGAAATCTCAGATGATCTGTCTGCTGATACCTTTATTTCAACGTATGCATGCATACGGGGTAATCCCGCTGTTTCTGTCACTGAAAAACTTAAAATCGGTTTTGTTTTAGTGCAGGAAGATAACATGATCATTGAAGACAGGAGACTAATAATTAATTGTATGCCCTTACTCTTAAGAATAAAGTTGCGTTTCATCTGTTTATGGTTTATTTTACTTGTAAAAATATAGATAATTCACATGAGTCGCATATTGATCACCTCTGCATTATTTTTATCCATCCTTTTCCCTGTGCTGGCGCAGGATGATATTTCACAATTTAATTACTGGCAATATTATTCAGATATTGAAAACTCACTCTACAAACATTTCTATTCAGTTGCTCACGATCAACTGGAATCAAGAAAAATAGAGGTCGGCAGTTTAATTACCAGAACGGACTGGCTGGATAGGCAATCGCTGGTCCGGAAAAAATTGTCTCAGATCATAGGGCAGTTTCCCGATAAAACTTCACTGAATGCACAAATTACAGGGATTTCACAGCAAGATGGATACAGGATTGAAAAAACCATTTATGAATCAATCCCCGGTTATTATGTTACGGGGGCATTGTATATTCCAGATGGGATGACGGAAAAAGCCCCGGCCATTTTTTATGCATGCGGACACAGTGTGGACGGATTCAGGGTCAATATATATCAACATATTATTGTCAATCTCGTAAAAAAAGGCTTTATAGTTTTTACAATCGACCCCATGGGCCAGGGGGAGCGATACGAATATTGGGATCAACAAAAAGAGAAACCAAGATTCCCCATTCCGGATCATGAGCACTCATATGCAGGAGCACAGTGCCTGATTTCGGGATATTCAACCGCAAAGTATTTTATCTGGGATGTCATCCGGGGCATTGATTACCTGCTTACCCGTGAAGAGATAGATCCGGACCGGATTGGTATGACCGGCAGGTCCGGAGGGGGGAACATAACGGCCTATTTAGGAGCCCTGGACGATCGCATCCTTGCAACAGCTCCGGAGTGTTATATAACCAGCTATGAATACATCTATAAATCAATAGGGCCCCAGTGTGCTGAACAGAATCTTTACAAAATGATTGGTGAAGGACTTGATCACGCTGATTTCATTGAAGCAAGGGCACCCAAACCCACAATGATCATCGGCACCACCCGTGACATTTTCAGCATACAGGGTACCAGGGAGAGTTATATGGAAGCTAAAAGGATATATGATGCCCTGGATGCAGAAGAAAAGCTGATCCTGATGGAAGATGACACTGTGCACGCATCAACCAAAAAAACCCGGGAAGCGATGTATGCCTTTTTTCAGAAATACCTGGAGAATCCAGGTAGTCCGGAGGACCTGCAGGTGAAAGTACCGGGCCCTGAAGAATTACAAATAACCCAATCTGGACAGACGGTTACCTCTTTTAACGGGCAGTCAGTATTTTCACTGAACAGCGCCGTAGTCCGGAGGCAAATGGAAAGTCTGGAATTATCCCGGGACGATCATTCCAGGCATATTGAAACGATAGTCTCCCGTGCGATCAGGTACTCGGCGTTTGACTACCCGGATCATTTCGGAGACCCTGTATTTTCAGGACGTTATGTACATCCCGCTTATACACTGGAAAAGTATCTGGTTCCTGGCAGTGGTGATTACGTGCTTCCTGCAGTCTTGCTTTTGCCTGCGGAACAGTCAAAAAAAGAGATCATTTTAATTCTGGATACCGAAGGTATGGAGCATGCTGTCAACCAGGATAGCCTGGCGCATGCCCTGGTTAGAGAAGGCTATTCTGTATTGTTAGCTGATCTTCCTGGTATTGGCAGCATGGGACCGGGTTACCTGAAGGGTGATTCCTACATTGACAGCACTTCCTATAACCAGTGGTTTGCCGCAGTCCTGGCCGGAAAAACCAATGTGGGTCTCAGGGCTGAAGACATTGTCAGGGTAGTCCATTTCATAAAGTACGGTCTCAAAGAATATTCAGGGATTTCAGCGCTTGCCATCGGACCACTTGGCAGCGAGTTGCTGCATGCTGCCGTATTCGAACCCGATATTAAAAACATATGCCTGATCAGACCTTTTATAAGTTACACGGATATTGCTACAACCCGGCTCTATAATCCGAGATATATTCCTTTTACCGTTCCGGGAGCCATTGGTGAATATGATCTGCCTGACCTGATAGCCGGATTATGCCCCCGGAAAGTGCTTATTATAGAGCCGCTGTCGGGTGATGGTATGATTGCTGTTGAAGCAAAAGTCAAAAGAAGCATGCGCTTCCCGCTCAGCATCTATTCAGAAAAAGGTGTTCCCGGGAATTTTAATCTCGTCACTGACGTAGATGGTCTATTTGAGAGTTCTATTATCAATCTCATCCATTGGTAATCTTTATAGCATCACTGTTATGCTAAATTAAAATTTCAAAATATCACGTGGATCGCTAAATATAGCCTCTTTAGTAACTAGCTTTGGTTCAGATGCATCAGAATCCAGTTTCAGGTATTGCATCTTTCCTTTCACAGGGAGATCCATTGTAAAAGGTTTGCAATCAGGGATAGCTTCCATTGCTCTTCTGGCTCCTTCGTAAAGCGCTTTACGAGTTTCCTCAAAAGGGTAAAGTATAGCTGCTTCACGGGAAATTCCTTTTTTTACGGCAACAGTTACACAAGCATTACCCAGGAATCGTTTTGTTTCCCTGCAAACTGCTTCATCTCCCGTCACCAAAATAGTTGGGATTCCATAATATCCAGCAATTGTTGCGCATTGGACCACCTCCCCAACTTCAATGCCATTATACCAATATTTGCTCTCAGACTTTGATGACATTGTGTGGTGTAACACCCCATCTTCGGTGCCATTCATTGCATGAGCGCCAAATTGAACCATGCCAACCCATGAGCTATCCAGTCCCCAATATGTACTGGGTCTCGGCACACCGGTTAGGTATTTTGCTCCAGGCTCCATCATATGGGGAATTACACATTGATTTCCATGTCCGTCGATCACCAGTATTTCAGTGGCTCCACCATCCTTCAAACCACGGATCACCGCAGAAAGGTCGTCCATAAAATACTCACATGCCTTGATATTCAAGGGTGTATCCTTCTCACGGGTCTGAGCAAACTTATACACACCACTCACCCCTTCCAGATCTGTTAAAATATAGATCTTCTTTTGTGCTGACACAGGATTTGCAACAACGAATAGTAATAACAATAGAGCCAGCTGAAACCGGACTTTCATAGATTCTGCAGTTGCCATTACCTTCTGGCAAAAATATATAAACCACTGATCTTCTTCTATTTTGATGAACCTGATAAGCCAATCTGCCGCATGTTTCATAAGTCTTCTTTTTAATAAAGTGAAAAAATGATTCTATTTAATTTGTTTTGCCAGAATCTGATTGTCATTGACAGTTCATATTCCCAGGCAGAAATCAGATCATTCACTCAAAGGTTTCTCGTTTAAACCTTCAACCATACTATTTATCGTCAGCAATGTCCGGAGCCCAATCGAGCCACTCGGGTACCGCAGTCTTCTTCCCCATCCCTATCGGGCCTCGGTTATTCGCATACCAATACAGACCAGATGCAACTGTTTACCTGGTATTTAAAGGTAAAAAAACAACGCGTATTCACAATTAATGAACTGCATTTGCTCATTTTTGTTCTACCTTTAAGAGAAGTATGCCGACAATATAAAATTACCTTAATCTTGAAACGAAAATGAAGATTATTATCCTAGCTGGAGTAATGTTTACATTCCATATAACAGGTTTCTGTCAGGAATATAGAGAAATTGAAACAGTTCTAGTCAGGCCGTCTGAAATTCATGATGTCCTGACCAATCCGGGAATTGGGTTTACTACTTTTCAACGTTTTAACGGAGATACTTTAAAT